>JAQGHZ010000236.1 GCA_028291485.1 Rubritepida sp.
CTTGCCGAAGCGCACGGTTAAGGCCCAGGATAGCTTACCGAAACGAAGGACCGAGCCATGGACCTCCCTCCGCACACCACGCAGCATTGGAACGTGCGCAAGCCCGCCGGCCGGGGCGAGAAGGGCATCGTCGCCAGCCAGTCGCGCGACGCGGCCGAGGCGGGCGTCGCCATCCTGCGCGCCGGCGGCACGGCGGCCGATGCGGCGGTGGCCGCGGCCTTCGCGCTGGCCACGGTCGAGCCCTGGAATTCCGGCCTCGGCGGCATCGGCTTCACCCAGGTGATGAAGCCGGGCGGCGCGGCGGAAACCTTCGACTTCGGGCCCGTCGCGCCGCGCGGCCTCGACGCCTCGGCCTATCCGCTGACCGGGAAGATGAAGAACGACCTCTTCTCCTGGCCCGAGGTCGTGGGCGACATCAACATCCACGGGCCGAAATCGGCGCTGATCCCCTCGGCCGTCGCCGGCTACGCGCTGCTGCACAAGCGGTACGGGCGCATGCCGATCAAGGACGTGCTGGCGCCTGCCGTGGCGCTGGCCAGGCGCGGCCTGTCGCAGGACTGGTTCGCCACGCTCAAGATCGCCAACAGCGCCTCGGTGCTGCGGCTCTATGAGGAGAGCGCGCGGATCTACCTGCCCAACGGCCTGCCGCCCGTCCCGCCCTACCAGGGCGCCTCGGGCCACTTCCGCCAAGGCCGGCTGGCCGACACGCTGGAGCGGCTGCAGACCGCCGGCCTGGACGATTTCTACCATGGCGACATCGCCGCCTCGATCGACGCCGACATGAAGGCGATGGAGGGCTTCGTCACCGCCGCCGACCTCGCCGCCTGCGAGGCGCGCGTGCTGCCGGCGATGGAGGCCACCTTCCGCGGCCGGACGCTGATGCTGGCCAATGGCCTGACCGCCGCGCCGACGCTCAAGCGCCTGCTCGCGATGATGGAGAAGGCGCCCTACGGCGCCGTGCCGGATGCGGCCTGGTACGCCTACCTCGCTCGCTCGCTGCGCGCCGCCTATGCCGAGCGCCTCGCGGGCCTGGGCGAGGGCGTGCCGACCGAGGCCGAGCCCGTCGGCGCCGACAGCTGCACCACGCACCTGACCGTCGCCGACAAGGACGGCATGATGATCGCCATGACCACCACGCTGCTCTCCTCCATGGGCAGCCGCATGGTGCTCCCCGGCACGGGCGTGCTGATGAACAACGGCGTGATGTGGTTCGACCCGCAGCCCGGCAGCCCGAACGCCATCGCGCCGGGCAAGCGGCCGCTGTGCAACATGTGCCCGGTGATCGCGCTGGACGCGAAGGGCAATCCGGAGATCGCGCTGGGCGCCTCGGGTGGCCGCAAGATCATGGCGGCGGTCTTCCAGCAGCTCACCTACGTCGCCGACTTCGCGATGGAGCCGGAGGCCGCCGCGCACCACCCGCGCCTGGACGTGCACGGGCCGGAGGGCGTGATGGCCGACAGGCGGCTGGGCGAGGCGACCCTCGCGGCCCTGGCGGCGGATGCCGAGGTCGAGCTGGTCGAGCACACGGTGGCACCCGGCAACTTCGCCTGCCCGAACCTGATCCTGCAGCGCGGCGGGATGCGGGTGGGCGTCTCGGACGTGATGTCGCCCTGGTCGGCGGCGATCGCGGAGTAACTCGATCCCCGAGGGGCCTTGCCCTTCGGACCTCTCCGGCACGCTCCTTGCGATGCCGCTCCCGGGATGACCCCTCCCGCCGGGGATTGCGCCGCTTCTGCGCAATCTCTCGGCAGGAAGGCCAACGGGAGATTACGAAAAATGCATCGGCGCGTCCTTCTCGGAGCTTCTGCCGCACTTCTCGGCACCCCCGCCTTGGTCCGCGCCCAGGGCGCGGCCTGGCCGACCCGCGGCTCGATCCGCCTGGTCGCCCAGTTTCCCCCAGGCGGCCTGGTGGACACCATCGCGCGGCTCATGGCGCCTTCGCTGAGCCAGGCGCTGGGCCAGACCGTCCTCGTCGAGAACCGCGCCGGCGCCGGCGGCGTCATCGGCACGGACTATGTCGCCAAGGCCCCGGCCGATGGGTACACGCTGCTGGTCAGCCACGCCTCGGTGCACGTCTTCTCCACCGCGACGCTGCCCTCGCTGCCCTTCGACCCCATCGCCGACTTCACCCATATGGGCATGCTGGTCGAGGCCTCGAACGTGCTGCTGGTGAAGGCCAATTCGCCCTACCAGACGCTGGAGCAATACGTGACGGCGGCGCGCACCCAGCCGGTGCGCTTCGGCTCCTCGGGCATCGGCTCGGCGCCGCACCTGCTGGGGGCGATGCTCTCCGGCGAGGCCAATGCGTCCAATCTCGACCACGTTCCCTACCGCGGCAGCGCGCCCGCCCTGCAGGACCTCATGGGCGGCCAGATCGAGAGCCTGATCGACCCGATCACGACCAATGTCGCAATGCTGAAGGACGGCACGCTGCGCTGCCTCGGCGTTTCGTCGCCGCAGCGGCTGCCGGCGCTGCCGAGCATCCCGACCTTCGCCGAGCAGGGTTTTCCCCGTCTCACCTCGGGCCAGTGGCTGGGCCTTTCGGCGCCGAAGAACCTGCCGCAGCCGATCGTGGAGCGGCTGACGGCGCTGATCCCGCAGATCCTCGCGCGGCCGGAGCTGATGCTGCGTTTCGAGGATCTGCAGACCCTCCCGCCGGTGACGCCGGTGATGGGCACGGGTTTTGTGGATCGCATCAAGGCCGAGATCACCGAATGGACCGCGGTGGCGCGGCGCTACAGCATCAGCGCGGCTTGAGAACGAGGCGCCGCGCCGATTGGGTGTGGCGCCTCACTGACTTCGACAGCGAGTGACGCCATCCGGGCATCCGGCCGCGACAGCGGCCGGCGCCGCCCACCCAACCGTCTAGTTGGCGCTTCAGCGGCGCGGCGAAGCCAAGGCCGCGGAGCCGCCGCCCGGCGTTTGAGGGCAGAAAAAGCAAAGCGAGCGGCCTTCAGGCCGCGAGCGGCATCCGGTCCTTCCGGCACTGCATCAGCGGCTGGATCTGCGTGCCGAACATGTCCATCCCGCCGAGGAAATCGTCGAAGCACAGCATGATGCCGGCCACGCCCGGCATCGCCGCCACCTCGTCCAGCATGCGCGCGCAGCTGGCCGGGCTGCCCACGATCGTGCCCATGTTGAAGTTGATCGGCGAAGGGTTGCGCTGCACCACCGCGGCCATCGAGGTCTCCTCGGTGTTCACGTCATGCGCCGCATGGCCCAGCAGATGCGCCAGCGCCGCGCGGTCCGCGCCCTTCTCGTAGCTGTCCCACTTGGCCAGCGCCGCCTCGTCCGTCTCGGCGGCCACGACCATGAACAGCATGTAGGCACCCACGTCGCGCCCGCTTTTCTGCGCATGCTCCAGCACGCGCGCCGGCACGGAGGCCGATTTCGTCGGCTCGTTCACGCCTTCGCCGAGGCAGAAATTATAGTCGCAATACGTCGCGCCGAACTCCATCCCGCGATCCGACTGGCCGGCGCTCACGATCTTCGGCCGCTGGCTGGGGCGCGGGCTGAGCTTGCACGCATCCATCTGGAAAAACTCGCCCTTGAAGTCGGAGTGGCCCGTCTCCCAGAGCTCGTGCAGGATCTGCACGTATTCGGTGCTGTAGTCGTAGCGCTTGCCGAAATGGGCGTCGCCGGGCCAGAGCCCCATCTGGCTGTACTCGACCTTGTGCCAGCCCGAGACGATGTTCACCCCGAAGCGCCCGCCCGAGATGTTGTCGATCGTCGCCGCCATGCGCGCCACGATCGCCGGCGGAATGGTCAGCACCGCCGTCGAGGCGAAGAGCTTGATCCGGCTCGTCACCGCCGCCAGCCCCGCCATCAGCGTGAAGCTTTCGAGACCATGGTCCCAGAACTCCGTCTTCCCGCCGAAGCCGTGCAGCTTGATCATCGAGAGCGCGAAATCGAGCCCGTAGCCCTCGGCCTTCTGCACCACCTGCTTGTTGAGCTCGAAGCTGGGCATGTACTGCGGCGCGTTCTCCGAGATCAGCCAGCCGTTGTTGTTGATGGGAATGAAGACGCCGATATCCATGCGCTGATCGCCTCTCGCCTTGCGCCGGCCGTGCCGGCCCTGCCGCAGCGGCAAGCAAGGCATATGCCATGCGCGGCGGCCAGTGGGGGTGCCCGTGCGACGTGACGCACGCTGGACAGCGGCCGCGCGCGCGAACAACATCGCGGCGAATCAGCCCCGGGGAACGCCCGGCGGCGGCCACCGCCTGGAGGACGTACCATGAAACTCACCATGCCGGAGGAGATCATGCTCCTCCTCCTGGACGACAAGACGGGCCGCCCCATCGGCCTGCCCGCGCCCGCCGGCGACTATGCGGTGGCCAGCGCCATTCTCATGCAGCTCTCGCTCGACAACCGGATCGACACCGATCCCGAGCGGCTCATGGTCACCAGCCACAAGCCCTCCGGCGACCCGGTGCTGGACGAGGCGATGACGCAGATCTCCACCAACCTCGGCATGCGCGACAGCCGCCACTGGATCGTCGAGCTCGGCCGCCAGGGCGACCATTACCGCTCGATGATCCTCGACCGGCTGGTGGGCAAGGGCGTGCTGAAGAAGGAGGAGGGCCGCTTCCTCTGGGTCTTCCCGGACCGCCGCTATCCCAAGGCCGCCGAGGGCGAGGCCGAGGTGATGGAGGTGCGCACCCGCCTGCGGAAGGTGCTTCTGGAAGACGACATCCCCGAGCCCCATGACTCGCTGATGATCGGCCTCGCGCGCGCCAGCGGCATCATCCCGCTGATCCTGACGCCGGCCGAGCAGGACAGCGTCGGCAGGCGCGTGGACCAGGTGGCGGATCTCGAGGAGCTGGGCCGCACGCTGTCGGCCGTGACGCGCGAGGTCTACGCGATGATGCTGGCCTTCGCCGGCGCGCATTGAGGCGCGAGGCTTTTCCACCTCGGACGCCGGGCGGCGGCTTCGCCGCCCCGCGGGAGGGCGGTGGTCTGATCGAGCGGGCGGCGCCAGCCGCTCCCGTGGAGCTGCGCCGGTCCGCGGCTAGTTCGCCGTCGAGGCCCGCTGGATATAGGCGATCAGGTCGTTGCGCATCTGCTCGTTCCGCAGCCCCGGGTAGGACATCGACCCGGCCGGCAACACCGCCTTGGGGTCGGTGATGTAGGCGCGCAGGTTCTCCTCGTTCCAGACGAGCCCGGCCGCCCCCCGCTCGCGCATCGCGGTCGAGTAGCGGAAGCCCTCGACCGTCCCCGCGGCCCGGCCCCAGACCCCGAAGAGGTTCGGCCCCACGCCGTTGCGCCCGGTCGCCGCGATCACATGGCACGCCCGGCACTGATTGAAGACCCGCTGGCCCGCATCCGCGTCCTGCGCCTTGGCCCCGGTCGGCCCCAGGGCCAATAGAGCCAGGGCCAGCAGAATTGGGGCCGGAAGGCCCACCACCATCGCGAAACGCATGCGCTCACTCCATTCTCTTGCCCCCATTTGTGGGCGCTTCCCGCCATTCGGCAAGGCGGCGGGAGATGGACGGATGCTTTTCCCGCCCGCATCCTCGCCCCGATCGGAGAACGTCATGAGCGGCAACAGAATGAAGGTGTTCCTCTCCCACGGGACGGATACCTTTCCCGGCTATTTCGGCGACCACGCACTGGCGGAGCTGCAGAGGCACGCCGACGTCGTCCGCAACACCACCGACCGCGACCTGCGCGACGCCGAGCTGGCCGAAGCCGCGCAAGGCTGCCAGGCGATCATCGCCTTCCGCGGCTCGCCCGGCACCGAAGCCACCTTCGCGGCCTCGCCCGACCTCGTGGCCTTCCTGCGCTGCGCCGTGGACATCAGCACCATCGATGTGCCGGCCGCCTCCTCGCACGGCATCCTGGTGACGCGCGCGACGCCGGGCTTCGTGGATGCCGTGGCCGAGCTCGGCATCGGCATGATCCTGGACCTCGCCCGCGGCATCTCGCGCATGGGCCAGGCCTATCGCGCGGGGGGCGATCCCGAGGCGGGACGGAACGTGCAGCTTTCGGCCTCGACGCTCGGGATCATCGGCTATGGCCGCATCGCCCGGCGCGTGGAGGAGATCGCGCTGGCACTCGGCATGAAGGTGCTGGTGCACGACCCCTATGCCCGCCCGGAGACAAGCCTGGCCGAGGTGCAGTCGCAGGCCGACTTCCTCGTCTGCCTCGCCATCTCCAGCCCGGAGACGGCGAACCTGATGAACGCGGCCGCCTTCGCGCGGATGAAGCGCGGCGCCTTCTTCATCAATCTCTCGCGCGGCGAACTGGTGGACGAGGACGCGCTGGAGGCGGCGCTCGATTCCGGTCATCTCGCCGGCGCCGCGATGGATGTGGGCCGTGCGCCGGACCAGAAGCCGAGCCCCCGCCTCGCCCGCCGTCCCGACGTGGTGGCGACGCCGCATATCGGCGGCGTGACGCCCGAGGCCGCCTACCACCAGGCGATGGACACGGTGCGGCAGATCGCGTCGCTCGCGGCCCGCAAGCTGCCGGACGGCGCGGTCAACGCGGCGGAGGCGCATCGGCTGTCGCGGCTGGGGATCACGATCTAGGAGAAGACTGGTCGCTGTGCCCGACGCGCTGCCGCATCCGGAGAGCGGCGCCCTGCGGCGCGTGCTGCCGCGCTGGTACGCGGATGCGGGCGTGATCTCGCTCCACTAAGCGCACCGCGCGCCGATGCCGGCCAGGACCCGCGCTTTCGTCGACCACATCAGCGAATCGTTCCGCGAGCAGCGGCTGGCCGAGCGCTTCGCCGGCAGCCTCGCTGATTGACGCGAGCGCGAGGCACGGCCCCAATGCCGGGACAACACAGGGAGCGGCCTCCATGGCAGACACCACGATCTTTCCCGGCACCGTCGAATGGACCGGCGAGAACCCCGGCATCTCGCTGAAGGAGGACCCGAACGGCCCCTTCACCACGCTCGCTTCCTTCTTCCGCGTGATGCTCTCGCCGCACGGGCGCGGGCACGCGCTGGTGCTGCTGCAATCGCCGCAGGAGGCCTCGCCGGGCAATGTCTGCCTGACGGACAACGAGCCGCTCGCGCGCTGGCTGATCGCCGAATACGTCTCGAACTTCGGCGCGTGGCGCGGGCTGGCCGGGCTGTCCTCGCTGACCTTCCGCAAGCTCGACAGCGTCGAGGCGGATGGCGACACCGTCACGCGCTACGGCGAGACGGTGAAGGCGGGCGATCTCACGGTGAAGCTGGACTGGTCCGGCCTCGGAAAGCCCTTCTGCTTTGCGCTGGCGCCCGCGCAGTCCGCCACGGGCAAGCACCACATGCCGAGCCTCTTCGTCGGCTGCGGCAAGGCGACGATCACGGTGAACGGCAAGGTCCGGCTGGGCGCACCGATCCCGCGCGACATCGCGGGGCAGCACATCTCGACCGCGATGCTGGCCTTCTCGGAGACCTGGATCCGGGCCTGAGCGGCTTCCTGTCGTCAGGCGTTTCGCCTGACGACAACCCGGCTAGGTGGCATCCGCCCGCGCGAACCGGATCGTGACCCGCATTCCCCGATCCGGCGACGACGCGACGTCCACGCTCGCCCCGGCATTCTGCCGGAGCGACTGCACGATCATCGCGCCCAGCCGGCCCGGCTTGGGCCATTCCGAGCCCTCCGCGAGGCCGACCCCGTCGTCGGCGATGACGACGCGGCAGCCCTCCGCATCGACCAGGCTGTGCAGGGTGATCGTCCCGCCCTCGCGGCCGTCGAAGGCATGCTTGAGCGCGTTGGTCAGCAGCTCGTTGACCACGAGCCCCGTCGGCATCGCGACATTCACCGAGACCGGCCAGGCATCCACCTTGAGGTCGAGCCGGATGCCCTCCACCGCATGCGCCCGCATCACGGCGGCGGCGATCTGGCTGAGGTAGATGCCGAGGTCGATGGTCTCGCCCTCTCCCTGGTCGGCGAGCGACCGGTAGAGCAGCGCCAGGGATTCGACACGCCCGGCCAGGCGCTCGAAGGCATCGCCCGCGGCATCGTCCGGCATGTTGCGCGTCTCCAGCCGGATCAGCGCGGTGATCATCTGCAGATTGTTCTTCACGCGGTGCTGCAATTCCCGCAGCAGCGTGTCCTTCTCCTTCACCCGCTTCTCGTAGGCTTCGAGCTCGGCCGGGTTGCGCCGGCGGTTCTGCGCCAGCGCCAGGAGGCGGAAGACGGGTGCGCCATGATCGTCCTCGATCAGGTTCAGCCAGACATCGACTGCGAGCGGCGTCTCGCCGTGCTGGATCTGGAAGAGGCCGACATAATCCTCGCGGCCGGCCGTGGCCGCGGCAGCGTCCAGGGCCTCGACCAGCTTGCGCTCTCCGTCGGCGGCTGCAGCCACGGCGGCGACCAGGCTCCAGGGCTGGCCGACGATCGTGGTGGAGTCCTCGCCGGCGAGGCGCTGGAATTCGGGGTTGGCGTAGGTGATCCGCTCCTGCGGATGCAGCTCGGCCACGGCGATCGCGAAGGGCAGGTGGTCGAGGAACTGCTTGAAGCGGTCGCTGTCCAGCGCCTCCGCAAGGTCCGGCGTATCGAGCAGTTCCCCGAGCGGCGTCGGCTCCTCGTCAGCGGTCGTCATGGGCCGAACCTAACCTTCAATGCCTAGTCGGCCCTGTTTCGTCCCTCGGATCGGTCCGCGCAAGGGCCAGCCAGCAGCGGGGCCGAGGCTCAGCCGAATTCCTTGGTATATGTCTCGGGCGAGAAGCCGACCAGCAGCTTCTTCCCGTCCAACAGCACGGGCCGTTTGATCATAGAGGGCTGGGCGACCATCAGCGCGATCGCCTTGCCGTCGTCGATCCCTTCGCGGTCCGCGTCGGGCAGCTTCCGGAAGGTCGTGCCGGCCCGATTGAGCAGCTTCTCCCAGCCCACCTGATCGGCCCAACCCTCCAGCGTCTCGGCCTCGATGCCGGAGGCCTTGTAGTCATGGAATGCGTAAGACACGCCCCTGGCATCCAGCCAGGAGCGCGCCTTCTTCATCGTGTCGCAGTTCTTGATGCCGTAGATCGTCGTCGTCATCGTCGTCCTCAGGGGCGGCTGTCCAGGAAGCCGCGGATGGCGGCGACCGTCGCGGCGGGTTGCTCCTCCATGAGCCAGTGCCCGGCATCGGGGATGACCGCCCCGGTGACGTTGGTCGCCCCGGCCTGGATCACGCCGGCCATCGCCGTCCCGAAGGATTTCTCGCCCCCCACCGCCAGCACCGGCATGGTCAGCCGACCATTGGCCAGGAAGGCGCGGTTGTCGATGGCGTCCTGGTCGAAGGCGGCGAATTGCGCGAAGCCGGCGCGCATGGCACCCGGGCGGGCATAGAGCGCCGCGTAATGCGCGCGCGAGGCCTCGGTGAAGCGGGCGGGGTTCGCCGAAAACTCGTTCCAGAAGCGGTCGAGGTAGATGCGCTCGCGCCCCGCCACCAGCCGCTCCATGTCCGGCCCGCCGAAGCGGAAATGCCAGAGCAGCGGGTTCTTCAGGATTTCCTCCCAGGGCCCGACGCCGGGCACCGGCGCATCCATCAGCACGAGCTTCGTCACCCGCTGCGGATGCCGGGCGGCGAGTGCGAAGGCGACCATGTTGCCGATGTCGTGTGCCACGACCTCGGCGCTCCGCACGTTCAGCGCGTCGAGCAGCCCGGCCATGTCCTCGGCCTGGACCATCTTCTCGTAGCCGCGCTCGGGGATGGAGGAGAGGCCAATGCCGCGCAGGTCCGGCACGATGACGGTGTGGTCGCGGGCGAGGTCTTCCGCCAGCGCGCCCCACATGTCGCCGGTCTCGCCATAGCCGTGCAGCAGCAGGATGGCCGGGCCGGTCCCGCCGGTGCGGACATGCAGCGACACGCCATTGGTCGCGATTTCGCGGGTCTGGAAGCCGGCGGGGAAGGGGTGCACCTGCGCCAGGGCCGGCGCGGCGAGGAGGGTCAGGCCGCCGAGAGCAGCCAGAATTCTACGGAACATGAGTGGACTCCGGTCTGGCGTCGCCATCTGGCGGCGCCTTGCGAGACGACACTAGGCATCCCGTCGGGTTCGGGAATAGATGGACAATTCACGACGAAGCGTCCGGGAATTCCGAACGATGATGAAGCTGGACGGCATCGCCACCTTCGTGGCCGTGGCCGATGCGGGATCCATCAGCGCCGCCGGGCGCCTGCTCGGCCTGTCGAAATCCGTCGTCAGCGAACGGCTCTCGGAGCTGGAGCGGCTGCTGGGCGGCCGTCTCGTCAACCGCACCACGCGGCGCCTCACCCTCACCGAGGACGGCCAGGCCTTTCTCGAGCGCGCCCGCCGCATCGTCCGCGACAGCGAGGAGGCCGCGGCCGAGATGGCGGCGCGGCGCGGGCAGCTGGTGGGGCGGCTGCGCATCTCCGGCCGGTCACCTTCGGCTCGCTGCATCTCGGGCCGGCGCTCTATCCCTTCCTGGCCGAGCATCCGGGCATCGAGCTGGCGCTGGAGCTCGACGACCGCTTCGTGGACGTCGCCGGCGAGGGCTTCGACGCGGTGATCCGCCACGGCACGGTGAGCGACACCTGGCTCGTGGCGGCGCGGCTGGCGCCGAGCCGGCGGATGCTGGTGGCCTCGCCCGCCTACCTCGCGGCCCATGGCGCACCGCGCAGCCTGGAGGAGCTCGAGGCGCATCGCGCGGTGCTCTACACCAACCGCACGCAGGACTGGCGCTTCCTCGGCCTAAATGGAGGGGGCACGGGGCCGGTCGCGGTGCATCCGCGCAGCGTGCTGCGGGTGAACAACGGCATCGTGATGCGCGATGCCGTTGTCGCCGGGCTCGGCATCAGCCTGCTGCCGAGCTTCATTGCCCAGGAGGCGATCTGCGACGGGCGGCTTGATATCGTCGATGTGGGCGAACGGACGGAGGCGGCGGACGTCCACCTCATCTACCGCAAGGAGGCCGGCGGCTCGGCCAAGCTGCGGGCGCTGGTCCGCCACCTGCGCAAGGCCTTCGGCGATCCGCCCTATTGGGAGAAGGGCCTGCCGGCCTGAATCGCTTGCATCGCCCGGTCGCGCCCCGATGCCACGCGGTGCCGGCTGGCTGCGCGAGGCTTGGCAGGCGGCGAAGTAAGGCCATATTGGTCGACGAGGACGACCTCCCCCACCATGGGCATCACCGTCCGGGACGACCCGGCCCTGTTCTTGGAGGGCCGTATCGTGGCCTGGATCTATCTCCTCACCGCCGGAATCCTGGAAATCATCTGGGCCTTCGCGATGAAGCAGTCGCACGGCTTCACGCGCCTTGTCCCCACGATCGTCATGCTGGTGGCGATGGTGAGCAGCGTCGGCCTTCTCACCCTGGCGATGCGCGTGCTGCCGCTCGGCACGGCCTATGCGGTCTGGACGGGGATCGGCGCTGTCGGTGCCTTCCTGGTCGGCGTGATGGTTCTGGGCGAGGCGGCCAACCCGATGCGGATCGCCGCGGCGGTGCTGATCTTTGCGGGGCTGGTGCTGATGAAGCTGTCCACCAGCGCGTGATCGCCCGCCCTTGCAGATAGTCTCATATACCCCTATCTCCGCCGCAGGATGAACGCTGACGGATCGAGGATGAGCCCCCCGCGGAAAGACCCCGAGCCGGGCCGCTGCAACAACACCGCGCTGCGCAAGGCGGGGCGGCACCTCACGCGCTTCTACGATTCCTGCATGGCCGA
>JAQGHZ010000267.1 GCA_028291485.1 Rubritepida sp.
CGCGGGCATTGGTGCGCAGCGAGAGGTTCGGCCGGTTCAGCGCGCCGTGCAGGAAGGCCCGGTAGGAGCTGACCCGCTTCCCGTTCAGGATCGCGCGCTGAAAATAGCCGACGCCCGCCTGGTCGCCGCTGTTGTAGTCCGGGTTGCGCGGGATCCCCATGCCGATGCAGCCGGCGATGAAGGCCTCGGAGAGCGGGTGGATCCAGTCCATATCCGTCACCGGGATGCCCTGGGTGCGGCCGCGCTTGGCGTCGTCGCCGAAGCCGATGCGCCGCTCGGTGCGCCGGTAGTAGGGCAGGCTGTCCGCATACCCCCAGCCGCGATTGCCCATCTGCGCCCATTGGTCGAGGTCGCCGGGCTGGCCGCGGTTGTAGATCATCCCGTTGACGGAAGAGCTGCCGCCCAGCGTGCGCCCCTGCACCGTGGCGATGCGCCGGCCGCCCGTGCGCTCCGTGGGCTCGGTGCTGAACTGCCAGGTGACGCCGGGATCCTTCAGCGTCTTGATGAAGCCGGCGGGGATGTGGATGAACGGGTGGCGGTCCTTGGGCCCCGCCTCGAGCACACAGACGGAGACGGCGGGATTCTCGCTGAGCCGCGCCGCCAGCAGCGAGCCGGCCGCCCCGCAGCCCACGATCACGTAGTCGAACTCGTCCATTCCGCGCTTCTCCCGAGGTCAGCCCACGGTAGCGCGTCGCGGGATTTCACGGAACCAGGTTGCATGCCTTGGTGGCGCGCGACCATGACCCATCCCTCCCATACGTTCTTCCCGATGGAGCGGTGGAGCCCCTCGTCAGAACGGCGAAAGGATATCGATGAGCTGCTGCCCCAGCCGCGGCTGCTGGATATCCGACAGCGACCCCCGCCCGCCATAGGCGATCCGCGCTTCCGCCAGCCGGTCATGCCGCACCGTGTTGTCGCTCGCGATGTCCTGCGTGCGCACGATCCCCTGCACCGAGAGTTCGCGCAGCTCGTTGTTCACGCGAACCTCCTGCCGCCCGGCCACGACCATGTTGCCGTTGGGCAGCGACTGCGTGACGGTCGCCGCGAGCCGCAGCGTGATCCTCTCGTCGCGCCGCACCGTACCGTTGCCGTCGCTGGTGCCGGTGCCGTTGGTGTTGATGAGGTTGGCCGGATCGGCGCCGCGCGGCAGGAAGCGCCGGGGCGGCGTCTCCAGCCCGAAGAAGTTCGGCACGCCCATGGTCTCCGTCCCGTTGCGGCTGCGCTGCGTGCGGTTCTGCAGCTGCGCCGTGTCCTGGATCTCGACCAGAATCATGATGAGGTCGCCCACCTGCGCTGCCCGCTGGTCGCGCAGGAAGGTGCTGCTGCCCGGCCGCCACAGCGAATTCGCCATGGGTGGCGCCTCGCGCGGCTGCGGCATGGGCATGGTGACGGGCCGCCAGCGCGGATCCTCCGTCGGGTTGGTGACCGGCGACAGGTCCGGCGGGCGCCCGATGCGCGAGAGGCGCTCGGCCTGGCCGCATCCAGCCAGGGCGAGCAGCGCCATCAGGGCGAGGCGCGGGCTCATCGGGCGGCCATCGGGATTGTCCCCATCGCGACCCGCACGCGCCCCGGTGCCACCGCCACACCCTCGACGATGCTGCGGCTGACGAGGTTCATCACCGGCACGCTGCCGCCGCGCGCCGCCGCCTCCAGCGCGCGACCCTGCGCGGTCAGCGAGATGCCGGGCGATTCCAGCAGCAGCGTCACCAGCGCGTTCTTCTGCACGATGGAGGGCGGCCCGAGATCCACCACCGCATACCCCTGCTCCGCCGCCATCGGTCGCCGCAGCTCCTGCCCCACCACCTGTTCCAGCTGCTGCGCATGCCCCGGCCGCACGCGCTCGCTGCGCATCCGGACAAGCCGCGCGTCGTTGCGCCCGACGATCTCACCCAGCGCCATGCGTCGCGTCGCAAGGACGATCGGCACCGTCGGCACCGCACGCCCGGCGATGCGCAGCCGCTGCGTGCCGGCGCCATCCGCCAGCACCACCAGCGTCGCCTGGAAGCGCGATCCGGGCTGCTCCACGGAGGCGCCCTCGACCGCGACCTGGAACCAGGATCCGGCCGGGATCATCGGCGGGATCAGGCCCGGCAGCTCGATCTCCATCTCCGCGTCGATGCCGTGACGCGTGAGCTCCTCGCGCAGCACAGCCTCGATGTCCTGCCGCGGCACCTGACGCCCGGGCCGCTCCACCACGATGCGGTCCGAGGCCGTCAGTGGCCGCCATGCGACGCCATAGCGACGCGCGATGTTCACGAGATTCTGGGTCTCCAGCACCATCCGCCGGCCGGGCTGCGGCGCGGCGGCGATCACCGTGTCCGGCGCGTGCTCGAAGAGGTCGGAGAGGCGCAGCGTGTCGCCCTCCAGCAGCGCGTGCGGGCGCAGCAGCGCCGGCTCGGCGGCTAGGGCAGGCAGGGTGTGGGCCGGCGCGGCGAAGGCGAGCAGCGCGAAGAGGGAGCGCCGGCGCATCAGCGCAGCCTCGTCAGCGTCTCGAGCATCGCATCCGCCGCCGTGATGACACGGCTGTTCATCTCATAGGCGCGCTGCGCGGTGATGAGCGAGGTGATCTCCTGCACCGTGTTCACGTTGCTGGTCTCGATGAAGCCCTGCGAGATGGCGCCGTGCCCCGGCTGGCCGGCCGCCGCCGTCTGCGGCTGGCCCGAGCCGGGTGTCGCCAGGAACAGGTTGTCGCCGACCGCCTCCAGGCCGCCCTCGTTGGCGAAGATCGCGGTCTGGATCTGGCCCACATTCTGCGGCGCGATCTGCCCGTCGAGCGCGGCCAGTACCTCGCCGCTCGCATTGATGGTGACGTCGCGCGCCGCCGCGGGAATGGTGATGCCCGGCTGCACCACATGACCCTCGGCCGTGACGATCACCCCATCCGGACTCAGCGCGAAGGTGCCGTCGCGCGTATAGGCGAGCTCGCCGGAGGGCAGCTGGATCTGGAAGTAGCCATTGCCGCGGATCGCGAGGTCGAAGCGGTTCTCCGTCTGCTGCAGGCTGCCCTGCTCGGAGACGCGGTAGATCGCCGCCGTGCGCACGCCGAGGCCGAGCTGCGCGCCCGAGGGCAGCACGCTGCCCGTGTCGCTGCTCTGCGAGCCGACGCGGCGCAGGTTCTGGTAGATCAGGTCCTGGAATTCGGCGCGGCGGCGCTTGTAGCCCGTCGTGCTCATATTCGCGAGGTTGTTCGAGATGACCTCCACATTGGTCTGCTGCGCGAGCATTCCCGTGGCGGCGATGTGCAGGGATCGCATGGTTCAGAACTCCCGGCGGCTGAGCCGCCACAGAACGAAGGCATCGGCGGCGATGTGCAGCGATCTCATGGCGTCGTCTCCTAGTTCCGGCGCCGCAGCAGCCGGTCGATGGCGCTCTGCTGGCGATCGCCCTCGCGGTCGAGGAACTGGCTCGCCATCTGGAATTCGCGCAGCTCGGCCATCATGCGCGTCATTTCCAGTACGGACTGGACGTTGCTGCCCTCGACCGCGCCCTGCACGACGGCCGGGCGCGCGATCTCCTCGGGCTGTTCGCCGGCCGCGTCGAAGTTGCGGTCGCCCTCGGCGCGCAACGCCTGCTCGTTGTCGAAGCGCACGACGCGCAGCCGGCCGAGCACGCCGTTCTCGCTGCGGATCGTGCCGTCGCCCTGGATCTCGATGCGCGTGTCGTTGGGCGCGATAGCGACCGGCTGCGAGTTGGCGTTCAGCACCGCATTGCCCTGTTGGTCCACGAGGCGGCCATCCTGGCCGAGCGCGAAGCGGCCGGCGCGCGTATAGCGCTCGCCGCGCGGGGTCTCCAGGGCGAAGTAGCCCTCGCCGGAGATCGCGACGTCGAAAGGATTGCCCGTCGTGGTGATGGAGCCCGCGGTGGTGTCGCGCCAGCTCGCGCGGTCCCAGGCATAGCCGACCTCGCTGGCGTTCCGCGGCCCGGCGACGCGTCCCTGTCGCGTCACCACCTCGGCGAAGACTGGGCGGCTCGCGCGGAAGCCGGGCGTCTCGGCATTGGCGAGATTGTGCGCGGCGAGGTCGCTCGTGCGCATCTGCGCCGAGAGGCGCGAGAGGATGATGTAGCTCGGGCTGTCCATCGGGCACTCCGTCGAAGGCTCGGAGCGGTGATCGCAAGGCGCGTGCCAGTGCCGGCGGCGATGTTCGGCAGGGATTGCCCGCCTCGGGCCGGCAAGGATTGCCCGGCAGCGGCAGTTTTCGCGAGGCGTTCCGACCTGGCGCTCCCTTGGGAAACCCTTCGTTAACCTCCTCGCGCCAGGATGCCCCACCGGAAACCAGAAGGGTGTGGGCGCCAATGGCGGCGACGAAGAGCGAGGAGGCGGCCGAAGGCGCTCGTCCACGCAGCACGAAGAAGAAGAAGAAGCTGATCCTGCTGGCCCTGCCGCTGGTCCTGACCGGGATCGGCGCGGGCCTCTGGTTCAGCGGCATCCTGCCCGGGATGCTCGGCCCTCACGCGCCGGAGCGCGCGGCGGTGGAGCACGCCGCGCCCGCGCCGCGCGTCCCCGTCTTCGTGGCCATGCCTGACATCACGGCCAACCTCAACGCGCCGGGGCGGCGCGCCTTCATCCGGCTGAAGAGCCAGATGGAGGTCTCCGGTGCACAGGACGCCGCGACGCTGCAGGCCGCCATGCCGCGGCTGGTGGACCTCTTCACCACCTATCTGCGCGAGATCCGCCCGGAGGAGCTGCGCGGCAGCGCCGGCACGCACCGCCTGCGCGAGGAGCTGATCGCGCGCGCCAATATCGCCGCCTCCCCGGCGCGCGTCACCGACGTGCTCTTCACCGAGATTCTCGTTCAATGAGAGGCGGGCAATGAGCGGCGAGGACGACGATGACCTGGCGGCCGCCTGGGGCGCCGCGCTGGAACAGGAGAGCGAGGCGCCCGAGCCGGAGATTTCGGCTGACGCCGCGCGGGTGCTGAACCAGGCCGAGATCGACAGCTTGCTGGGTTTCGAAGATGACGGGGAGGGGGGCAACGCCTCCAAGACCGGCATCGAGCGGATGATCCATTCGGGCCTCGTCTCCTACGAACGCCTGCCCATGCTGGAGATCATCTTCGACCGGTTGGTGCGCATCCTCTCGACCTCGCTGCGTAACTTCACCTCCGACAATGTCGAGGTCTCGATCGACAGCATCGCGAGCCAGCGCTTCGGCGATTACCTGAACAGCGTTCCGCTTCCCGCGATGCTGGCCGTCTTCAAGGTCGAGGAATGGGATAATTTCGGGCTGATCGTTGTCGATTCCTCAATGATCTACTCGGTCGTGGACGTGCTGCTGGGCGGGCGCCGCGGCACAGCGGCGATGCGCATCGAGGGGCGGCCCTACACCACCATCGAGCGCACGCTGGTCGAGCGCCTGATCAGCGTCGTGCTGAAGGATCTGGGCGACGCCTTCGCCCCCATCACGGATGTCGAGTTCCTCTTCGAGCGGCTGGAGGTAAATCCGCGCTTCGCGGCCATTTCGCGCCTCTCCAACGCCTGCGTGCTGACCCGCCTGCGCGTCGACATGGAGGATCGCGGCGGAAGGCTCGAGCTGCTGCTGCCCTACGCGACGCTGGAGCCGGTGCGCGAGCTGCTGCTGCAGCAGTTCATGGGCGAGAAGTTCGGCCGGGACAGCATCTGGGAAACCCACCTCGCCGAGCAGCTCCGCCACACGGAGGTCTCGCTCGACGTGGTGCTGGATCAGCAGGTGATGCCACTCTCCAGCGTGATCGCGCTGCAGCCTGGCGACCGGATCATGCTGAACGCGGCGCCGGGCTCGCCCGTCAAGCTGCAATGCGGCCCCGTGCAGCTCTTCCAGGGCGAGTTCGGGCGCCGGGAGAATCGGCAGGCGGTGCGAATCTTGGAGACCCTGCGGCCGGTGGCAGAGGCTCTGGCATGAACGCGATCGAATGGGCCGTGCAGATCGCCGTCATCGGCCTGCTGGGCGCGACCCTGCCCATGGCCTGGCGGCTCGACCGGATGCTGCGGGCCTTGCGCGCGGATCGCGCCGCGTTGGAGCAGGGTGCCGCGGGGTTGGGCGAGGCCTCGCGCCACGCCGAGGCCGCGCTGCTGCGCTTGCGTGCCACCGCGGAACTGGCTGGCCGGCAGGTGGCCGAGCGCGTCGCCGGCGCCGAGGCGATCCGCGAGGACCTTCGCTACCTCGTCGAGCGGTCGGAGGCGCTGGCCGACCGGCTGGAAAGTGCCGTGCAGGCCGCGCGGCCTATGGCCGGCGCCGTGGCGCCGGCCCCGCAGGCCGTCCGCAGCGAGGCCGAGCGCGAGCTCATCCGTGCGCTGGGGCTCAAGTGATGTCGCGCCCCCGTCTCCTCCCCTTCGCGCTGCTGGCCATGCTGGCTTTGCTCGGGGTGAAGCTGGAGGGGCTTCGCCATGGCTCCACGCCCTCGGTGGCGCTGGTTGGGCCGGCCGCGGCCAGCGCGCCCGTGCCGTCGCCGCAAGCGCCCCCGCCGCCACCGCGGCAGGCGCTCGAGATTCGCGTGCCGCCCGCGCCCGATGCCGTGGCCGAACGCGCCGTGCTCGAAGCCCTGCGCGCCCGTCGTGCCGAAATCGAGGCGCGGGAAGCAGCGCTCGCCCAACGGGAGATGCTGGCCGCCGCCGTCGAGCGCCGCCTCACTGGGCGGCTGGAGGAACTGGCCGCGCTGCAGCAGCGCCTGGAGGCCGAGGCCCGCTCGCGCGACGAGCGCACCGAGCAGGGCTGGCGCCAGATGGTCCGACTCTACGAGGGCATGCGGCCGCGCGACGCCGCCGGCATCTTCGACGATCTCGACATGCCGGTGCTGATCCAGGTCGTCGACCGCATGCGCGAGGCCAAGGCCGCCCCGGTGCTCGCTGCCATGCGTCCGGAGCGCGCACGGCTCGTGACGACGGAACTCGCCCGTCACCGCTCGCGCCCCAACGACTGACTTTCCGGAAAACCCCGCTGCGAAAAGGACCGCACGACTATGGCTATGGACAAGAACATGAACGTCCTCATCGTCGACGACTACAAGACGATGCTGCGGATTATCCGCAACCTGCTCAAGCAACTCGAATTCGACAATGTCGAAGAGGCGACCGACGGCGCCGAGGCGCTGGCGAAGCTTCGCGCGGGCAATTTCGGCCTCGTCATCAGCGACTGGAACATGGAGCCGATGACGGGCCTGGACCTGCTGAAGGAGGTGCGCGCCGATATCAGGCTGAAGCACCTGCCCTTCATCATGATCACCGCCGAGAGCAAGACCGAGAACGTTATCGCGGCCAAGCAGGCCGGTGTCTCCAACTACATCGTGAAGCCGTTCAACGCCGAGACGCTGCGCGAGAAGATCGAGAAGGTGCTGGTCCATGCATGACATGCAGATGCCCCAGGGCCATCCCGACGCGATCGAGCAGGCCGTGCGCCAGGTGCTCGGCAGCCTCGCCGGCGACATGACCACGACCGAGGCCACTCTGCTCGCCGAGCTCGAGGCGCTTGGCCGCGAGGTCCAGCGCGCCAAGACCGAGATCGCCGCGCTGCGCGTGGACGACATCAACGCGAGCCACATCCCCCGCGCGACCGACGAGCTGGATGCGGTGGTCGAGCACACGGCGAATGCGACCAACGAGATCCTCGACGTCTGCGAGGGGCTGGAGGCGATGCAGTCGCGCGTGCCGGCCGCGGAGAGCGAGAAGCTGGCGGCGGCCGTCACCCGCATCTACGAGGCCTGCAGCTTCCAGGACATCACCGGGCAGCGCATCAGCAAGGTCGTCTCGGCGCTCAAGGCCATCGAGACGCGGGTCGCGGCGGTGACGGCGCGCTTCTCCTCCGGAGCCGACTCGCTGCCATTGCCGGAGGAGACCGTGCCGGTCACGTCGGTGACGGAAGGACGCGCCCTGGCGAATGGCCCGCAGCTGCCGGCCTCCGCCAGCAGCCAGCAGGAGATCGACAAGCTCCTGGCGAGCTTCGACTGATGCGGCGCGCGGCGATCGGCCTGGCGTTCGTCCTGCTCTCGGCTTCGGCCGCGGCGCAGGACCGGATCGGCGTCAGGACCGGCGATCACCCGGGCTTCGGGCGGATCGTCTTCGACTGGACCGCCGCGCCCCGATACCAGGTGGAGCAGCAGGGAGACCGCGTCCTGCTCCGCTTCCCCGACAACGACGCAATCGATCTCGCGGGCGCCCGCCGTCTGGCACGCAACCTGCTCGCCGTGAGCCGGGCCGACGGCGCGATCGAGCTGACACTGCGGCCAGGCGCGCGCATCCGACACTTCAGGAACGGCCCGAAGGTCGCTCTCGACATCATGGACCCGTCGGAGAATGTGGCGGCTGCGGAACGGCGTCCGGCCGCCCGCGAGACAGCTGCCGCGCCCATGCGCCGGTCGGACGGCGCCGCTCAGGCCGAGGCGCGCCCTGCGGTCCGCGAAGCGCCAGCCCAGCCCGCGAACGGGCGGGTAGATGCCGCGCGCCGATCCGTCGCCGCGGCGCCATCACCTCCGCCGCTCATCGCGTTGCCGGCGCCCACGCGCCTCGCCTTCGCGCCTGCGTCGGTGGCCGAACCGCAGCCGAATCTGGCGTTCCCTCTGGCCGAGGCTGCTCCTGCCGCCGTGGCCGAGGCGCCGCGGGATCCTGTGGCCGCCGCCGCGCCGCCGCGCGAGCCCGAACGCGCAACTCCGGCTGCGGCAGGCCTCCGGTCGCTATTGGATGTGGCATCGCCCGCCTCCGCGCCACCGCCAGCTCCACAGCCGGTAACGGCCGTTCCGCCCTTGGCCAGCCTCGCCGGACCCCAGGCCATCCGGGCCCGTCTGGTCGAGGAAGCGGGGCAGGGAGCCGGCCTTCGCCTGCCGGTCGGCGCCGGCGTCGGTGCGGCGGCGTTACGGCGAGGCGAACAGGCCATGGTGCTTCTCGAAACCGAGCGTCCCATCGAGTTCGGGGCGTTGCACCGCGCCCCGGCCTTCGCGGGGATCCAGGCGCAGCGGCTGTCAGGGGCCACGCTGATCACGTGGCCGCTGCCGCCGGACAGGCAGCTCGCCCTTCGGCAGGATGGGCCGGACTGGTTCGTGATGTCGGTCCCGCGCGACCAGGCGATCGCCGCCGTCCCCGTGCGTGCGGAGGTTCAGGGCGATCGCGCGGTCCTGCACGCCGAGCGCCCCTCCCGGGTCGTGGCGGTCCATGATCCGCTGACTGGACTGCCGCTTCTGATCGGAACGGTCGCGGAGGCGGCGCCGCGCCAGATGGCGGCGCGGAGCCTGGCCGAATTCGACCTGCTCGAGACCTTTCTCGGCGTGGCCGTGCTGGCCCGCGCCGACCGGGTGGCGCTGCGCACCGGCAACGGGCGCTTCCTGCTCTCCATCGACGGCGGCGCGGTCGCCGTTGCTAGCCAGACGCTCGATGGCGGACTGGCGGAGACGGGCATGACGCGCAGCTTCGACATTCCGTCGCAGCCGGTGCAGGCGCTGCAGGAGCGGCTCCGGTCGCAGCAGGCGAGCGTCGGCGCGGTCGCCCCGCTGCTGCGTGCCGAGCCGCGGATCGCGGCGGCGCAGACACTTCTTGCCCTCGGCCTACCGCAGGAGGCGCAGGCGATGCTGCGCCTCGCCGTGCAGGAAACTCCGTCCGCTGCGCAGGATGGCCGGCAGGCCTTCCTCTCGGGCATGGCGGCCCTGCTGGCTGGCCGCTCCGCGGAAGCGCGCGGCCTGGACGCGGAACTGCCGGCCTCCGACGAAATCATCCTCTGGCGTGCCCTGCGTGCTGCCATCCAGGGCGATTCCGGCTCCGCCGCGCCGGGCCTGGCGGCGACGGCTCCGCTCCTGCTGTCCTATCCCGAAGGCCTGCGGCGACGCCTCCTCCCAATCGCGGCCGAGGCCCTGGCCGAGGGCGGCCAGCCCGCCGCATCCCGTCGTCTCCTGGAGGTTGGGGGCGAGGACGCATCGCTGCTGCTCGCGCAGGCGCTGCTGGAGGAGGCCCAGGGCAATACCGACCGCGCGTTGGAGGCCTACGAGGCGGCCGCCGCCAGCCGGGACCGGCTGATGAGGGCCCGGGCGGTGCGTCGCTCGATCGAACTCCGCCTCGGCACCGGCCGCCTGGATGCGGCCGGCGCGGCGCGGCAGTTGGAGCAGACGCTCTTCGCCTGGCGCGGCGACGCGCAGGAGGTCAACACCCGTGAGCGCCTGGCCGCGCTGCGCCGCGAAGCGGGCGATCCGCGTGCGGCGCTCGCTCTCCTCCGGGAGACCGAGGCCCTCTTCCCGGAACGCGCGCCCGCCCTGCGCGACCTCATCCAGCAGGCCTTCCTGCAGGCTTTGGAGGTCGAGCCGCCGCTGGGGGCCGTGGGCCTCTACGATGCCCATCCCGAGCTGCTGCCGGGGGGAGAAGCCGGCGAGGCGGTGGTCGCCCTGTTGGCCGATCGGCTGACCGCCCTCGATCTTCCCGATCGCGCCGCCGGGCTGCTGCGCCGCGCGATGGAGCGTCTACCGGCGGGCGAGGGCCGTGCCGCCCTCGGGGCCCGGCTCGCGGCCCAGCGTCTGAGCGAGCGGGATGCGGAGGGTGCGTTGGAGGCCCTCGCCATCAGCTCCGCGCCGCGCCTGCCCTCGGTGCTGGTGGAGCGCCGGAGCCTCCTGGCAGCCCAGGCCGAGGCTCGCCGCGGCAACCGCGAGCTGGCCGTCGAAGCCCTGAAGGCCCTTGGCCCGCCCGGGGATGAGGCGCTGTCGGACATCCTCGCCGAGGCGCGCGACTTCGCGGGCGCGGCCACGGCCCTGTCCCGCCATCTGGCGGCTTCCGTTCCCACCGCCCCGGCGGCACTTCCCGAGCCCCTCCAGCGGTTGGCATTGCGCAATGCCGCCCTCCTCGCGATGGCGGGCGACGAGCCCGGCCTCGCCGCCCACCGGGCGCGCTATGCGGCGCGCATGGCCCGGCCCGAGCTCTCCTCGGCCTTCGAGGCTCTGACGGCCGATCCCGTCCGGGGCCTTGCGGACCTCCCCAGGCTCGCACGGGAACTGAATCTCTTCCGGCGATTTCCGCAAAGTCTGGAGCCATTGCGGACTGCTCAGCGGACGGCAGGATGAGTCTTGCGTCAGGTGGGGGGGAGGTCCGCGATTTTTTCGGGCCGCGAGGGCGCATTTTCATTTGACCCCCCGACCCCCTTGCCCCATATCCCCCGCCGCTGACCTGATCGAACCGACGGCCACGGTGGCCGCACAGCCGATACACCTGGTCATCTGCTGGTGGGAAAGGGAACCCGATATGGACTCTCTCGTCCGACTGGGGATGGACTCGGATCTTCTTCCGAGCGACGCCCAGACGACTCATGCTTCGGCTGCCAACGGTTTGGTGGAACAGAAGGACTATTTTGTCGAGCGCAACGGCGTCCGTTACGCCGGCACGCACCTGATCATCGACCTCTGGGGCGCCACCAATCTGGACGACCCCGGGCACATCGATGCGGTGCTGCGCGAGGCGGCCCTGGCGTCCGGTGCAACGATCCTGCACGGGCATTTCCACCACTTCTCGCCCAATGGCGGAGTGTCGGGCGTGCTGGTGCTGGCCGAGAGCCACGTGTCGATCCACACCTGGCCCGAGCGGGACTATGCGGCGCTGGACATCTTCGTCTGCGGCGACTGTGACCCGTACAAGGCGATCCCGGTGCTGCGGCGTGGCTTCCTGCCGGACAACGTCCAGCTCTCCGAGCACAAGCGCGGCCTCATCGGCTGACATAAATCCGAGCTAGATGCGAACGGGGCCGGGCGGCAACGTCCGGCCCCTTCTTCTTTCTGACCCCCGCCTGTCGATGAGGTGAGACCATGACTGATTCCTGGGTGAACGAGACCCTCTACGCCGAATGGGGTCAGCGCTTCGCGGTGAAGCGGGAGCTCGCCCGCGTGAAGAGCGACTTCCAGGACATCATGATCTTCGAGAGCTTCACGCATGGCCGCGTGATGCTGCTGGACGGCGTCGTGCAGATCACCGAGCGCGACGAGTTCGTCTACCAGGAGATGCTGACCCATGTGCCGCTGCTGGCGCATGGCGCGGCCAAGCGCGTGCTCATCATCGGCGCCGGCGACGGCGGCGTGCTGCGCCGCGTCCTCGAGCACCGCACCGTCGAGAAGGCCGTCATGGTCGAGATCGACGGCGAGGTCATTCGCCTCTCCAAGGAGTTCCTGCCGGGCATCGCCGGCGACGCCTGGAACGACCCGCGCGCCGACGTCATCGTCGGCGACGGCATCGACTATGTCCGCAAGGCCGAGGCCGGTTCCTTCGACGTCGTCATCGTGGACAGCACGGACCCGATCGGCGTGGGCGAGGTGCTCTTCACCGACGAGTTCTACCAGAACGCCGCGCGGCTTCTCAGCGCGAACGGGCTGATCGTGAACCAATGCGGCGTGCCCTTCATGCAGGCCGACGAGCTGCGCGAGACCTCCGAGCGCCGTGGAAAATTCTTCGCGGATATCTCGGCTTACGTCGCTGCCGTCCCCACCTACGTGGGCGGTTTCATGACGCTGGGCTGGGCCGCGAAGGCCAAGGGCCTACGCGAGGCGCCGGCCGCCGAGATCCGCAAGCGGGCCGAGGCCGCGGGCATCCTCGGCAAGACCCGGTACTGGACGCCGGAGATTCATGCGGGTGCCTTCCACCTCCCGCCCTACATCGCGGAAAACCTCCCCGCGTAGTTTTCCGGCCGCCGCCGCGCTTCGTGCGCGTGTTCGCGGCGAGGTCCCAGTCCGGCGTGCGCTTCCCTTGCGCGCCGGTCCCGCCACCGGACGGCGCGGCCTGCGGGCCGCCTCGTCCGGGTGCTCCCCTCGGTCGAGGGGCGTCGCGGAAAGGCCTCGCCTGGGCGCATGCCCGCTCACGTCACGGCCGGCGGCGGCCGGTAACGACTTCCCGGGCGCCACGCGGCCGGTTCTTCGAGCATCGAGATCAGTTTCCGGCCGCCGCTACACCCTGCGCGTGTTTGCGGCGAGTTCCCTGTCCGGCCTGCGCCAGTCGCGGGCCGGTCCCGCCACCGGCGGTCGCGGCCCGAGGGCCGCTTCCGGCGGGTGCTCCCCTCGGTGGAGGGGCGTCGCGGACGGAGCTCGCCTGGGAGGACGTCATGTCCTGCCCGCTCACGTCAGGGCCGCGGCGGCCGGTATCTTATTCGGTTCCAGCCGCCGTTCCGCCTTGCGCGTGTTTGCGGCGAATTCCCTGTCCGGTCCGCGCCAGTCGCAGGCCGGTCCCGCCACCGGCGGTCGCGGCCCGAGGGCTGCTTCCGGCGGGTGCTCCCCTCGGTGGAGGGGCGTCGCGGACGGAACTCGCCTGGGGGGACGTCATGTCCCACCCGCTCACGTCACGGCCGGCGGCGGCTGGTCTCGAGTCTACTCCTCATCGAGCACCGGCGGCCCGGCCAGCACGCCGCCGTCAATCACCATGCTCTGGCCGGTCATGAAGCCCGAGGCGGCGCTCGCCAGGAACACGGCTGCGCCCGCGATCTCGTCCGGCTCGCCGATGCGCAGCAGCGGCGTGTCGCGCGTGCGCTTCTTCAGGTTCACCGGGTCCTCCCAGAGCGCCCGCGCGAAATCGGTCTTCACGAGTCCCGGCGCGATCGCGTTCACGCGCACGCCCTTCGGCCCCCACTCCACCGCCAGCGCACGGGCGAGCTGCATGTCCGCCGCCTTCGACACGCCGTAGATGCCGAGCCGCGCCGAGCCGCGGAACCCGCCGATCGAGCTCACGATGATCACGGAACCCGCGCCACGCTTCGCCATGGCGGGGATCGCCATCTGGCAGAGCCAGAGGTTGGACCTGACGTTGGAATTCATGATCCGGTCGTAGGATTCGTCCGGAATGTCCTGGGTCGGACCGAAATACGGGTTCACCGCCGCGTTGCAGACCAGGATGTCCACCTGCCCATAGGCCGCGACCGTCTGGTCGACCAGCGCCTGGAGCTCCGGCTTGCGGCCGATGTTGCAGGCGATCGCCATGGCGGTGCCGCCGGCGCCCGCGATCGCATCCACCACCTCCTGGCAGGCATCGAGCTTGCGCGAGGAGACGACGACCTTCGCGCCATGCTGCGCCAGCCGCTCGCAGATCGCGCGGCCGATGCCGCGGCTGCCGCCGGTGACGATGGCGACCTTGCCGGTCAGGTCGAACAGGTTTCGCACGGGCTTCCTCCAGGACGGTTTCGCGAAGCCTAGCTGCGTTACTCTGGAGTATGAAGGGGACCTTCAGGCCTCCGCAGCGCCGCGCGCATCGACGTTCGGGCGCAGCCCCTCCATCTCCCGCCGCAGCTTCACGGCATCGAGCGTGACGTCCAGGGCCACGTCCGACTGCCGCAGCGATGCACCTTTCGGGATGTCGCGCAGCAGCCGCACCCCATGCGCGAGGCCGATGGGCAGCGCGTTCTCGGCGAGGCTGCGCTCGGCCGGGATGCACTTGCCCCAGACCATGGCACCGCCCTCGCCGTCGAGGATCTCGCCGGCATCAAGGTCGCGCTTGGCGGTGGCGGCCACGTCGCCGCGCCAGGCCTCGGCGCAGCCGGTCGGCTCGCGCCGCAGCGCCGCCGAGGCGACGGAGACGCCGAGCTCCAGTCCGATCAGGTGATAGGGCCGCCACAGCGCGGCATAACGGCCGGAGCTGTCCGTGTGCACGCCGTATTCGGAGAAGCAGCGGCGGATGTAGTCGGTCTCGCCCTCGAAGACGGCATAGACGCCCCAGCGCAGGTCGCCGACCAC
>JAQGHZ010000274.1 GCA_028291485.1 Rubritepida sp.
TCACCAGCATCATGAAAATCAAGGGACCGCAGACGGACGCCAGGAACCCGAAGAGGCTGGAGGCGGAGGTCACGCTGCTGACGAGATGAAGCGGCGCCACCTTCGCCAGTTCCGCAATGTGCACGCCGTTCCACCCGATGGCGGTAAATCCGACGAGTGCGGCGGCACCGTACAGCATCCACTGGCCCTGGTTTCCCGCCGCCACCAGCAGGCACACGGCAACCGCGGAGACGATCGCCTGCACGCCGAGGTGGCGCAGAGGATGTCCCATGCGGTCCGCCACCCAGCCAAGAGCAATCCGGCCGATCATGCTGGCGCCTTGCATCAGGGCCACGACCTGGCCTGCTTCCGCCAGGGAGGCGTCGTGCCGCGCGTAGACGAAGGTCGCCGTGAACGCTGTCAGGCAGGCCTGCATCAGCGAGAAGGACGCGCCGACCGCTGTCAGCATCGGCAGGGATGGGTGGGCCCGCAATGCGCTCACGCAACGCACCATGGCGGCAGGCTGGATCAGGGCCCGCGCCCAGCCTGGTTGACCCGCCCCCTTCTCGCCATCCAGCGCGTGGCGGAAAGGCTGCACGGCCAGGCAGCAGGCCAACAGTATCGCCATGATCATGCCCAGTGTTGCGGACAGGCCATGGGCCAGAGCCAGGGGTGCCACCGCCAGCCCGGCGAGGGCGCCGCCCAAGGGCACGCCCGCCTGCTTGATGGAGAAAATCAGATTCCGGTGCGCAGGTGGCGCCGACCGGATGAGGATCTGACTGCCCGCGGGGGTATTGGGCCCGTTCCCGAACCCGATCGCGAGGGCACCGAGAAGCCCAAGTGGACCAAGTGGCTGGGACAACACGACCAGACCGAGGGCCATGCAGGCCATTCCAATCTGGAGCGTGCGGATCGGCCCGTGATGGCTGAGCATCGCGCCGCCGCAGGCCAGGAACCAGCAGATCCCCGCCGCGGATATCGCGGAGACCAGGCCGATGCTCTCCGGCGCCAACCCGGCGCGCGCCATCAATGGCGGCCCCAGGAGCGGAATGGAAATGCTGGCGAAGGAGCAGACAGTCTGAACGAGCAGGGTTCCAGCGAGTGCGCTGGCCCAGAGAGCCACCTTCAATGTCGTTTCCGCCCTTGTTCTGCCCAATGTGTGCTGATCCCGGGCCTATGCGTCCCTTGCACCGGACCGGCCTCAGCGACAAGCCAGGTCGGGCGCACCATCGAGAGCCGTGCGCATGGATCCCGCGGTCTGCGTGCTGGCTGACGGGATCGGCCAACCGGCCCTGGTCGTTGTTGTGGAGACGCCGCGTCCAAGGACGGCAGAAGGTCAGAACCCCTCAATGTGCGACCTGCTAGATCAGCGCGGCCATCGGGTCGATCAGCAACCGCCATCCATTCGCGCGCGGAATGTCGGCGTGGTCCGCCTCGCTCGCGTAGATGCGCGCCTGCGGCACCTCGGCTTTCACGCGTCGCGCATTCTCCGTGTTGCGGCCGCCGGGCGTGTGGATCACCACCAGGACGCTGCCGGGGGTCGCCTTCGCCCAGCGGATGACCGGCGCCGGATCGCGGTAGAGCGCGTCGTAGCAGAACACCTGGTCCACGCGGAGGACCTCGCGTGCCGCCTGGTCCAGCGCCGCCAGCAGCCCGCCACCGCCGCCCGAATGCGCGGTGAGGATGAGTTGGCCGGGCGGCGAAAGCGGGCGGCCGACATGCGCGGCCATCGCCCGCATCCCGGCGTCGAGAATGGCGGCCAGCGCACCAGGTGCCGAGATCGCCGGCCAGTCGAAGGGGCCGGGCAGCCGGTCGCGGGGGCGGGGGCGGCCGCGTGGCAGCAAGGCGAGCGTCGCGCTGGGGCGGCCGGGCAGGCGGCTGCGCGCCTCCGGGACGGGCACGAGGTCGAGACCCGAGCCGGGCATCGCCGCGCGCAGGTCGAGCTGCCGCGGGTCCTCGTTCGAAAAGCCGTGGAAGTGCAGCACGCGATCGAGCGGGCCCTCGCGCGGCGCGTTCCAGCGGAGGAGGAGGTCGGGATTGTCGGCCGGCACGCCCATCTTGTGGGAAGCCAGCGCGGGCGTGTTGTCCAGCGCCAGTTCGCCGCCCTCGGCGGCGGGCGCGGCGGCGATCAGAAGCGGCGCGGCGAGGAGCGCGCGCCGCTGATGCATCAGCGATCGCCCGCCGCGAAGCGCACGGCCTCGTCGGCCGCGCGGAACAGCGCCTTGGCCTTCTGGATGCACTCCTCGTGCTCGGCCTGGGGATTGCTGTCGGCGACCACGCCGGCGCCGGCCTGCACATGCAGCGTGCCGTCCTTCACCAGTGCCGTGCGGAGCGCGATGCAGACGTCCATATTGCCGTCCACGCCGAAATAGCCGACGCCGCCCGCATAGAGCCCGCGCCGCGACGGCTCCAGCTCCTCGATGATCTCCATCGCCCGTACCTTGGGCGCGCCCGAGAGCGTGCCCGCCGGAAAGCCCGCCTGCAGCGCGTCCAGCGCCGTCAGCCCGGGCCGCAGCTTGCCGCGGACTTCGGAGGCGATGTGCATCACCTGGCTGTAGCGCTCGATGCGGAACTGCGCCGTCACCTTCACCGTGCCGATGGCGGCCACGCGGCCCACATCGTTGCGCCCGAGGTCGAGCAGCATGAGATGCTCGGCGCGCTCCTTCGGATCGGCGAGCAGCTCGACCTCCAGCGCGGCATCTTCTTCGGGAGTGACGCCGCGGCGGCGCGTGCCGGCCAGCGGGCGGATTGTCACCTCGCCATCCTTGGCGCTCACCAGGATCTCGGGCGAGGCGCCGACGGTCGCGAAGGTGCCGAAGTCGAAGAAGAAGAGGTAGGGCGCCGGGTTGATCCGCCGCAGCGCGCGGTAGAGCGCGAAGGGCGGCAGCGCAAAGGGCGTCGAGAAACGCTGGCTCGGCACGATCTGGAAGGCGTCGCCGGCGCGGATGTATTCGCGCGCGCGCTCCACGGCCGCCATGTACTCCTCGGGCGTGAAGTTGGAGCGCGGCGCCTGGGTCGGGGGCAGCCTGGCGGGCGGCGCGGGCCGGGGCAGGGGGCGCGACAGCGCCGCCTCCGCCTCGTCGAGCCGCGACTGCGCCAGCGCCCAGGCGGTCTCGGCATTCTGCGACTTCTCGGCCCAGACCGGCGTGATCAGGGTCAGCGCATCGCGCACATGGTCGAAGACGGCGACGATGGTGGGGCGGATCATCACGCCCTCGGGGATACCCAGCACGTCCGGATTCTCGGCCGGCAGGCGCTCCATCTGGCGCACCATGTCGTAGCCCAGATAGCCGAAGAGTCCCGCCGCGATGGGCGGCAGGCCCGGCGGCAGCGGCATGCGGATCGCCTCGATGCGCGCGGCCAGCGCCTGCAGCGGCGGCAGCGCCTCCGGCTCGAAGGCGTGTGGCGCCGAGAGCGCGTGCGGATTGCATTCGGCAACCCCGTCGCGGCAGCGCCAGATCAGGTCGGGCGCGAGGCCGATCGCGGAATGGCGCCCGCGCGCCGCGCCGCCCTCGACGCTCTCCAGCAGGAAGGCATACGGCTTGCCCTCGGCCAGCTTCAGGAAGGTGCCGACCGGCGTCTCCAGATCGGCGACACGCTCGCGCCAGAGAAGCTGCGACTGACCCGATTCCAGGGCGGCGCGAAAGCTCGCGAAATCCGGTGAGGTCATATCAATCCCCGCCCGCGATCTGGTCGAGCAGACGCGGGTTGATGCGGACATTGGCGCGCGCGCGCAGCGCCGCCTGGTACTGGGCCTCCAGGTCCTCGGCCATGGCCTGGGCCGTCTCGGTGCGCAGCGTCGTCAGCGCCTCGGCCGAGCCGGAGAGGTCGGGCGTGCTCACCGAAAGGAGCTGCACCACCGCGAAGGATTGCGGCCGCTCCACCATGGTCGCGTCATGGCCGCGCAGCTCGAAGACCGGTGCGAGGAGGTCGCGCGGCATCGGGTTCGCGCCGCCGGCCTCGCGGCCGAAGGGGCCGAGCTCCTCGGCGGTCACGCCGGCCTCCGTCGCCGCCTCGGCCAGCGTCTTTGCGACCCCTTGGCCCCCGCGCGTGGCGGCGAGCAGACCTGCCGCGCGCTCCTCCTGGAAGCGCCGGCGGGCGTTGGCGATGTAGGCGGCCGTCACCTGCTCGCGCACCGTGTCGAGCGGGCGCAGCGCCGGGGCCTGGATGTCGCGCACCTCGACGGCCATAAAGCCCCATTCGCCCTCCTGCATGCGCGGCGCCGCGCCGCGCTCGGCGGTGAAGATGGCCCGCAGCGCGGCCGTCTTCGCGGCAGCTGCCACCGGCAGGTCCACTTCGGCGCCTTCGGGGTTGCGGCCGGTGGCGTCGATCTTCCCCTCGAAATAGCCGAGCGAGAAGCGCTGCGCGGCCTCGGCGAGCGTGGAGCCGCCGGCCAGTGCGTCCTCGACCTGGCTCACGCGCTCGAAGGCCATGTCGGCCGCGCGCTCGGCGGCGATCTCCTGCCGCAGCTCGTCGCGCACCTGGTCCAGGGTCCTGATATGGCCGGGCTCGACCTGCCCGAGCTTCAGCACGTGCCAGCCGAAGGCGCTGCGCACCGGCGCCGAGACGGCGCCCGGCTCCAGCGCGAAGGCGGCCTCCGCCAGCTCCGGCAGCGGCAGCTCGGCGCGCGTGCTGAGCGGCAGCGTGGAGGCCAGCCCGCCGGCTGCCTGGGCCGCGGCCTCGATGGCGGCGAAGTCCGGCTCGCTGCGCCAGCGCTCGGCGATGGCCTTCGCGGCCTCCTCGTCCTGCATGACGGCCTGGAAGATCTCACGCTTCTCCGGCGTCTCGAAGCGCGCGCGGCTGGCGGCGTAGGCGTCCTCGATGTCGCGGTCGGACACCTGGACCTCGCCCATCATCCGCGCGGCATTGAGCGTGGCGACCGCGATGTCGCGGTATTCGGGCGTCGAGAAGCGGCTGGCGTTGTTCTCGTGGAAGCGCTCGAGCTGGGCCGGGGTCGGCGCCTCCGGTTCCGGCGCGGCGGCGAAGGGCAGCTCCACCAGCGTCGCGGTGCGCTGCTCCTGGGTCCAGCCGAGCAGCCGGTTGGCCAGGGCCTCGGGCGTCGCGGCGCCGGCGCGGACGGCGCCGGTCAGCTGCTGGCGTACGAGATCGCTGCGCAGGAGGGCGAGGAAGCGCCCCTCGGTCAGGTCGTTGTTGCGCAGGAAGCCGTCGAAGGCGAGGCGCGAGAAGCGGTTGTCGGGCCCCTGGAAGGCCGGGATCTGAAAGATGTAGTCGCGCACCGCGTCGTCGGGCGCGGCGAGGCCCATGCGATCGGCCTCCTGGCGCACCACGCGGTCGAGCACCAGTGCCTCGATCGCCTGGCCGGCCACGGCTCGGCGGATGGCGGCGTTGATCTCGATGCGGCCCTGGAGCTGGCGCTGGATGCGCTGCAGCTCGCGCCGGGCGGCGTCCTGCGCCTCCTCGACGTCGATGCTGTCGCTGCCGACGCGCGCGACGGCGGTGTCGCGCCCGAAATTGCGCAAGGTGTCCTCGATCCCCCAGGCCGCGAAGGAGAGGATCAGCACGATGAAGAGAGCCCTGGCGAACCAGGTGCCGGCTAGCCGGCGCATCCAGGTGAGCATGGCTCCGCGCATAGCCCTTTGGCGGGCGGTTGCCAAACGGGTCCACGGAATGCTTGATCGGCGGGGGGACGGGAGATCGCTGAATGACGCCGGGAATTCGACCGCTGATCGCGGGCAACTGGAAGATGCACGGCAGCCTGCGCGAGGCCGTGCGCCTCGCGGAAGGCGTGCGCGAGGGGGTGGAGGGCGTGGACCTGCTGGTCTGCCCGCCCTTCGTGCATCTGCATCCGGTGGCGGTGGCGCTGCTGGGCAGCCGCGTCGCGGTGGGCGCGCAGGACTGCCACGCGGCGGCCAAGGGCGCCCATACCGGCGACGTGAGCGCGGCCATGGTGCGCGACACGGGGGCGACGCATGTGATCCTCGGCCATTCCGAGCGCCGGCAGAATCACGGCGAGGACGATCTGGCCGTGCTGACCAAGACCGAGGCGGCGCTGGCCGCGGGGCTCATCCCCGTCGTCTGCGTGGGCGAGACGGAGGCCGAGCGGCTGGCTGGCAAGGCCGAGAAGGTGGTGACGGGGCAGCTCGACGGCTCCATCCCCTATGGCTTCGTGACGGCGGGCGGGATCGTGGCCTACGAGCCGGTCTGGGCCATCGGCACCGGGCGGACGCCGACCGAAGAGGAGGTGGCCGCGATCCACGGGACCATGCGGCACGCGCTGGTGGAGCGGTTCGGGCCGGCGGCGCGGACGACGCGGCTGCTGTATGGCGGCTCGGTGAAGCCGGGAAATGCGGCGGGGCTTTTTGCGCTGGCCGATGTGGACGGGGCGCTGGTGGGGGGCGCGAGCCTGGTCGCGGCGGATTTTCTGGCGATTGCGCGGGCGGTGCCGGAGTAGGGGCGAAACGGCCCAGCCTGGCTGGGGGACGCCTGCTGCCCGCTGCAGAGCCTGGATCCGGATCCAGGGCGGAGCATGCCATGGAAGCTGC
>JAQGHZ010000276.1 GCA_028291485.1 Rubritepida sp.
GTTTCCCACCGCCGCCGGCCTCGCCTTCCAGCACCTCGCCGTGCAGGCGATCTTTCTCGTCCTGCCGGCGGCGATCGCGGCCGGCTTCGGACTGGGCCCGCGCGAGGCCACGAATTTCCTCTGCCTCGCGCTGCTGGCCTTGGCGCTCTTCGCGGCGCTGCAGGGCCTCCGGAAGGGACCGCTCGGCGCCGGCTATCAGGTGCCGGCGATCCCCTCGCCGGTCTTCGTCGGCATCTACCTGCTCTGCGCGGGCGCGGGGCTGACGCCGGACCGGGCGGGGGCGCTGCTGGTCCTCGCCGGCGCCGTCGCGATCGCGGCGAGCCTGCTCATCCGGCGGCCGCAGGCGCTGGTTCCGGCGGAGCTCGCGGGGTTGGTGGTCGTGCTGCTCGGCGTCTCGCTGGTGCCGGTGATGCTGGACGAACTGGGGCTGCGCGTGCCCGACGTCGAGGCCGGGCGCTGGGTGGATGTCGCGATCACCCTGGCCGCCTTCCTGGTGATGGTGGGCATCGCGCTCTCGCGCACGCGGCTGGCGCCCTATGGCGTGCTGGTCGGCGCCGCCTTCGGCTGGGGCGTCGTGGCGCTGCTGCCGGGCGATTCCGGCCTCGTGGCCGTCCTCGCGGCCAATCCCTGGCTGGCCTTGCCTGAGCCCATCCTGCCGCGATTCGACGGATTGCCGATCGCCCTCATGCTGGGCTTCGCCTTCGCCATCGTACCGGCCAAGGCGGTGCTGCTGGGCAATCTGCTGGCGCTGCAGCGGGCCGCGGATGCGGAATGGCGCAAACCGGATGGCGGCCCGCTGCGACGCGGAATGCTGGCCAATGCGCTGACCCTGGCGGCGTCGGGTCTCTTCGGCGGTATGGCGCCCTCGGCCTCCGCGGCCTGCGTTGGCCTCTCCATCGCGAACCGGACGCTGGCGCCGGTGATCGCGATGACGGGGGCCGCGATGATGGCGGCCCTGGCCTTCTCGCCCAAGCTCGTGGCGCTCTTCGTCGCCATGCCCGGGTCGGTGAAGGCGGCGATGGTGCTCTACTCGGTCTGTTTCATCATCGCGACCGGCTGCCAACTCATCACCGCGCGCATGCTGGACGTCCGGCGCAGCCTCGTCGTCGGGCTCGGGCTGGTGATGGGGCTGTCGGTGGTGATCGCGCCCCGGCTGTTCGCCGAGCACCTGCCGGCGCTGGCCTCGCCGCTCACCTTCGGCGCGCTGACGGGATTCCTGCTCCACTTCGCCACGGCACCGTTCATGGTCCGGCAGGCGAGCTTCGCGCTGCCGCTGGATGCGAGCCTGCCGCGCGTCGCCGAGGACGAGGCGCTGCGGCTCGGCGGCGCCTGGGGCGCGAAGCGGAGCACGATGGAGAAGGTCGAGCACTTCCTGCTGGAGATGGGAGAGGTGCTCGCCGCGCGCGGGCTGGAGAGCGCGCAGGTCCAGGCGCGCCATGCGGAGGGGGAGGTCTCGGTCTCCGTGCGCTTCGGGGGGGCGCCGCTGCCCGCCCCGAGCGCGGCGCCGCATATCTCCGCGCTGGACGGGGATTCGACGGAGCAGGAGGCCTTCATCCTCTGGCTCGCGACGCGCCAGGCCTCGCGGCTGGAGCGTCGCGACCAGGAATGGCGCGTGGTCTTCGAGGACGTCTAGACTGAGGAGCACGATGCACGGCTTCGGCGAGTCCGCCTCGGCGGGTCGCGCTCCAGCTTACGCCGGCTCCGTCATCGATCGGGACGTCGTCAGTAGCCCCGGCCGTACCCGCCGCCGCCTCGACCGCCGCCATAGCCGCCACGGGACTGCTGCGACTGGTCGTAGAGGTAGCCGCCGGCCCCGCCGACGCCCGCGCCAAGCAGGGCACCGAGCCCCGCATTGCCGCTGAAGGAGCCGAGGATGCCGCCGACGGCCGCGCCGCCGAGGGCGCCGGTCGCCGTCCGCTGCTGGGTCGGGTTCATGCCGGCGCAGCCCGAAAGGCCCAGGCCGGCGACGAGGAGGAGGGCGAGATGTCTTAAGCGCATGATGGCCTCCTGTTCTCAGCGGGTCGCGCGCGGGGCGCGGGCTGCGGGCGTGGCGGCCGGGCAAGGGAAGCTTGCCTGAGCCCAGCGGATCAGCCCGTCCAGCGCGGGTTCGCCGCCGTAGCTCGGGTTCTCACGCGCCCATCGGGCGAAGGCGATGCCGGACTGGGCGATCGTCGGGCCCGGATTGGGCACGCAGAAGAGCGGGCGCATCGGACCGTTCGCGGGGTGGACAAGCGCGTGATACTGGCCGGCGCTCGTCAGGAAGCCCTGGCAATAGGCGATGGCCTCGAGCCGCGGCACGCCCGACCAGTTCGGATCGCAGACGGCGGCGAGGTCGCTGACGGTTCGGACCTGGGTGACGGGTGGGCTCCGGCCCGCCTCGCCCTGGGCCATGGCGGCGGAACTGGCCACCAGCATGGCCATGGCGGCCGCTGTCGCAATTCGCTTCATCGTCTCTTCCCCTTTGAGGATTAAGGTCTCGAAGGGAAAGAACGTGCCCAAATGGATAAGGTTGCCCGTACGGTGAAAATGTAAACGGGCGATGCGACTCAGCCCGTGCCGAGCTTGTCGGCGAGATCCACGAAGCTCTCGGCCACCATGTCCCAGGGACCCTCTGCCGCCAGATCCTTCTTCTGGCCCGGCCCATGCTCGGTCGGGCGCGCGACGAAGGCCGTCGCCAGCCCCGCCGCGTGGGCCGCGCGCAGGTCGCCGTTATGAGCGGCCACGAGGCAGACCTCCCCGGGCTTCATCGCCAGGATCTCCGCCGTGCGGAGATAGGCCTCGGGCTGCGGCTTGTAGGCCCGCGTCGGCTCGGCGCCGAGGATCTCGTCCCAGGGCAGGCCGGCGCGCTTGGCCATATTCGCCATCAGCGCGATGTTGCCGTTGGACAGCGTGCCCAGAAAATACTTCCGGCCGAGGCGCGTGAGGCCGAGCACCACGTCCGGCCAGGGATCCAGCCTGTGCCAGGCGCGGTTCAGGTGGTCGAGGTCGCCCTCGCTGGCGCCGGTGATGTTGTTGGCGGCCAGCACCTTCTCCAGGCTCTCCCGATGCAGCACGTCCAGCCGCGTGTAGGGGCGGCGGCCGGAGCGGCACTCCTCCATCCCCGGCTGGTAGAGGGCGCGCCAGGCATCGGCGAGCGCGAAGGGATCGAGATCCGTGCCGCCGAAGGCCGGCAGGAAGGCGGCGAATTCGCGCGCCACCCCCGTCCGCCAGTCCACCACCGTTCCGAAGACGTCGAAGACGAGGGCCTTGACCTGTTTCATTCCGCTGCGTCCTTCCCGGCTCCCGTGGGCTGCGCCCAGCGCTTTTCGAACTCCCAGACTTCCGGAAAGCCCATCAGCTCGCAGATGCGGCCGAAGCCGTAGGTTTCCAAGGGCGGCAGCCCGTTGGTGTCGCCGTGCTCCTTGAGGTGGGAATAGACGCGCTCCAGCGCGGCCGCGGCGGCGAGGAAGCCCGCGCCCGGATAGATCGCGATGCCGTAGCCGATCTCGGTCAGCCGCGCCTTGGAAAGGATGGGCGTGCGGCCGCCCTCGACGTTGTTCGCCAGCAATGGCTTGTCGGTGATGGAGCGGCCGATCTCGACCATCTCGGCCTCGCTCTCGGGGCTCTCGATGAAGACGACATCCGCGCCCGCATCGCCATACATGCGGCCGCGGCGGATGGCTTCCTCAAGTCCCAGGCCGGTACGTGCATCCGTGCGCGCGACGATCAGAAAGTTCGGATCGCGCCGCGCCTCGGCCGCCACCTTGATCTTCAGCACCATCTCCTCGGCCGGGATGACCTTGCGGCCTGGGGTGTGGCCGCACTTCTTCGGCACCTCCTGGTCCTCGAGCTGGATGCCCGAGACGCCGGCGGCCTCGTAGCCCATCACCGTGTGGCGCACGTTGAGCAGCCCGCCATAGCCGGTATCGGCATCGGCGATGACCGGCGTCTTCGACATCTGCGCGAAGCGGCCGATGCGCGAGATCATGTCCGTGTAGGTCGCGATGCCCGCATCGGCGACGCCGAGCCCGGACGCGACCGTGCCGAAGCCGGTGACGTAGAGGCAGTCGAAGCCCATGCCATCCGCCACCTTGGCGCTGATCATGTCGAAGATGCCCGGCGCGACCACGAATTTCTTCTGGTCGAAGCAGGCCTTGAGGGAGGGGTTCGCCATCGTGGCTTTCCTAGGCTTTGGGGAGGCGGCCGGCGGCGGCGGCCGCGGCCCAGAGACGGTCCTCGCGCTGCATCGCCGCGAGGGTGGTGGGCGGATCGCGCAGGTCGGGCTCGATGCCCATCGAGGTGAAGCGGGCGCGCAGGGCGGCATCGGCATAGGCGGTCTGCAGGAGGCCGCCGATGCGGGCCATGATCGCGTCGGGAATCCCGGCGGGCCCGAGCAGCGCGACCCAGCCCGGCAGGTCGAAATCGGGGACGCCCTGCTCCTGCATGGTCGGCACGTCCGGGAAGAAGGGCGTGCGCGTCGCGGTGCTGACGGCGATGATCTTCGTCCGCCCGGTCGGCATGTGCGGCACGGCGCTGGCGCTGCTGGTCCAGCCGAGCGGCAGGTGGCCCGCCACGATGTCGGTCATGAGCTGGCTGCCGGCGCGGTACTGCACATCGGGGATCTCGGCGCCGATCCGCCGCGCCATCTCCTGGCCGATGAACTGCGAGAGCGATTCCGTGCTGCCGGTGGAGAGCCGCGTCGGATTGGCGCGGGCGAAGGCGGCTAGGCCCGGGATGTCGTTGAAGGGGAGCGTGTGCGAGGCCGCGAGCACCATGGTGCTGCGCGTCAGCATGGCGACGGGCGAGACGTCGCGGACGGGGTCGAATGGCATGCTCGGCAGCACGTGCTTGTTCATCACATGGGCGGAGACCACGGCCATGAGCGTGTGGCCGTCCGGCTCCGAGCGGACGACGACCTCGCTGCCGATGACACCGGAGGCGCCGGCGCGGTTCTCGACGACGACGGGGAAGGCGATGTGGGGACGCATGGCCTCGCCGATCGCGCGGGCCAGGATGTCGGTCCCGCCACCGGCCGCGTAGGGGACGATCACGCGCACGGGGCGCTGCGGCCAGGGGGGCTGGGCGGAAGCGAGCCCCGGGAGCAGAGCTGGGGCGGCCAGGATGGCGCGTCTGCGGATCATGTCGGTTTCCTCGTTTGGCGGCAGTCTCGCGCGGCTCGGGCCAGTGCGGAAGCCCCGCATCCATGGCAAGCTTGCCGGCATGGTCCAGTGCGTCACCGTCATCGGCCTTGGCTATGTGGGCCTGCCCACTGCGGCGCTGCTGGCGAGCCGCGGGATCCGCGTGCATGGCGTGGATACCAGTGCGGCGGTGCGCGCCACGCTCGCGGCCGGGCGCATTCACATCGCCGAAGCCGATGTCGAAGCGCTGCTGGAGCGCGCCCTGCGCGCCGGCCTCTTCACCGTGCATGCCGCGCCGCAGCCGGCCGAGGTCTTCGTCATCGCCGTGCCCACGCCGCTCGGCGAGGGCCGTGCACCCATGCTGGATCACGTGATGGACGCGACGCGGGCACTGGCGCCGGCGCTGAAATCCGGCGACCTCGTGCTGCTGGAGAGCACGAGCCCGATCGGCACCACCGCTGAGATCGCCGCCCTACTGCTCGAGCTGCGCCCGGAGCTGGACGACCTCGCCATCGCCTACGGGCCGGAGCGCGTGCTGCCCGGCCGCATCCTCACGGAGTTGGTGGAGAACGACCGCGTGGCCGGCGGCCTCACGCCCGAGGCAACGCGGCGGGCCATCGAATTCTACCGCCTCTTCGTGCGCGGCGCGGTGCACGGGACGGATGCGGCGACGGCGGAGATGGTGAAGCTCTCCGAAAACGCCTTCCGGGACGTGAACATCGCCTTCGCCAACGAGCTGTCCCTGATCGCGGGGCAGCACGATCTGGACGTCTGGCGCGTGATCGAGCTCGCGAACCGGCATCCCCGCGTGAACATCCTCAAGCCTGGGCCGGGGGTGGGCGGGCACTGCATCGCGGTGGATCCCTGGTTCCTCGCGCATGGCGCGCCGGAGGCGGCGCGGCTCATTCCCGCCGCCCGCGCGGTGGACGAGGCCAAGCGCCAATCGGTGCTGGAGCAGGCCTCGGCGCTCTGCACGGCCGGCGAGCGGGTGATCTGCCTCGGCCTAGCCTTCAAGGGCGACGTGGACGACCTGCGCGAAAGCCCGGCGCTGGCCATCGCCTCCGAGCTGGCACGACGCCATCCGGGCCGGGTGGTCGCGGTGGAGCCGCATCTCGACGCGGCGCCGGCCGGGCTGGAGGCGCCACTGGTTTCGCTCGACGCCGCGCTGGAAAGGCCGGGCGCGCTGCTGGTATTGACGGACCACAGCGTCTTCGCGCGCCTCCCGCCCTCGGCGCTGGCGGGCCGCCGCATCATCGACACCCGCGGCATCTTCCGCCGCCAAGAGGAGACTGCCTGATGCCCGACGGTTCCATGAGCCTGCCCGCGCTCGCCGCCATCGAGGCGGTGGTGCGCACCTATCTCGATGGCCTCTACGAGGGCGAAGGCGCGAAGATCACGCAGGCCTTCCACCCCGTCGCGCATCTCTACAGCGTGGCGAAGGACGGCACGGTGGCGGACCTGCCGCGCGCGACATGGCTGGAGTGGATGGCCGCGCGCCAGAAGCCGAGCGAGATGGGATTTCAGCGCGAGGACCGCGTGCTGGCCATCGACATGGCCGGCGAGGACGCGGCCTGCGTGAAGGTGAACTGCTGCATCCCGCCGCGCTATTTCACCGATTACCTGCTGCTGCTGAAGACCGCCGAGGGCTGGAAGATCGTCAGCAAGAGCTTTCATACCGACGTGAAATGAGCCGGCTCGCGGTCGTGGACCGCGCCGCCGGCTGTTGATGGGGTCCAGGGCCAGAAGCCCTGGCGGGGAGCGCGAGGGGGTGGTCTTTCTTATACCGCCAGTAAGCGGACGGGACAGCCCCATTGCTTCGCCCCAGAGAGCGCGAATGCGGTTCGTGCCGCGTATCAGATCGCAGTTTCAAATCGCGGACAGGGTTCGGCTTATGGCGAACGAACGTGCGAGCCGAAACGTAGCGTCGGTTCGAATCCCACTCTGTCCGCCACCTCAGCGCGGGCATTGTGGACGGCGTGCCCATCCCTCCTGCAACTACCAGAAAAGTGGATCACGCAGGACCGATCATGCTCGATGCTGTGCTGTCGTTGGAGAAATAGGCGCCGCCACGGAAAACCATCAAGTCAGTCTAAAGAGCTGGAAGGAAAAATGGCCGCAGGCGTAGCGTCAGTTTGACGCCACCCGGACTCGAGGTGGCTCAGCGCAGGGCTGAACCGCCTGAGGCCGTGCCGGGACGGCATTGCTTGCGAGGTCGTCAATGCGTTGAGCGTACAGGCTGACCTCGTGTTCATGGTGCCTCTGGCGAATAGCGTCGACGAGGGTGGTGATTCCTGGCCCAGGAAGGTCACGTTCGAAATCGATCGGCCCGGGCATCCAGAAACGTCCATTAGGCATCAGGACAATCGATTCACCGACGTGCTGAAAATCAGTCAACCGGTACCGGGTGAACAAACTTAGACTGATAACGTGGTCGAACCAGCCTTGGCTTACCGGCACGATGGGAACCGGATCGCCGCAGTTGACAACGCGCATGATAAGCCTCGAAAAATCCCGGGCTGCCACCGCGCCATCATTCCCGAATACCTTTGGCTGACCGTAAGTGTAGATCCCCTGGACGTCGTAGAGACGCGGTTGTTCGGAAACGAGGATACCGCCCAGAACGACCGCCACCGCGCCACCGAGCGAGTGGCCGGTGAGGACGATCGGTTGATCACTCGACAGGCGATTGTTGTCGCGCATGTCGTTCCTGATGGCGCGTGCCACCCGCAGAAATCCAGAGTGGACCTCGACCTCAAGTTCGTCGTCCCTGGCCCGCTGCGTTCCAAGATCGATGAGCGCATCGCCAGTGTTGGCCGTCCCGCGGATCGCGATGATCTGCCGTTCGCCATCGGAGCCGATGAGGTATGCGGCCCGGTGCGAAGAGCCCGGAATAGGCAGCGGATGGCACAGCATGGGGGGAAGAGCGGCCGCCTGGAGGGATGCCGTAAGATTGGCGCACGACGAGTCTTCCTCAGGCTTCACGTATGCCGCCTGGGAGATCCTCGCGTAGCGCAGCAGCGACGGTTGCGCCGCGCGGAGATCCGCCTCCATGCGGTCCATCGACATTCCGCCAAGCCCACCATTTGCGCACGCGGACAACGTCAGAATAACGGCGAAGGAAAGGATCGCCCGCATCTTACGCAGCATCGACATCCACCGATCCCCTACAGGCTACCGGTCACATAGTGGGCGAAGTCGAAACGAGGCCGCAAGGAGGGCTTGCTGCCGATTTCCAATCCATCTGCCCCCATTGAGGCTATATCTATCTATCTCTGGGCGAATGGGCGACTCACCTTGGTAAGCTCCGCAGTAAAAACATTAAGGTCGTTGAGGGAGAGGATCCTCGGGAACTTCGCCTTGACGACGCGACGTAACGTCTGCCCTGCTCTCCAAGGCTCCAGTATAAGCGGATAGTTGAGGTTGTTCATTTCCGAGACTGCTTCCGTCGCCTCGTCGGTCGCCCGCTGTCGAACATCTTCGACTACTTCGTGCTGATGCGCGATCGCGAGATTGAGCGCGGCAGGCGTTGGACGGCTCAGGGCTTGTCGAATTTCAAGACGAACTCGTCCTTCGGCTGCGGCGGATCAGGCGTGTTCCTGTCACGCGGGTCGTTGGGATTGCGCAGGAAGTCGCCGGTCGCAACGAGCCTAAAGCCCGCGGCTTCAACTTCATGGCGAAGGAAGTCTTCCTCGATGCGATGCAAGGTACCGGCTTCGGATATGCCGGTGCCGGGGCGGCCGGCATGGTCCGCGATGACGTAAATGCCGCCAGGCTTCAGCGCACGGAAGACAGCCCGGTTCATCATCGTCCGATCCGTACCGAGGTGTCCGAGATCGTGATAGTTGAACATCAGCGTTATGAGGTCGAACCGCCCATCCGCGAGCTCAGGCGGAACGGGATCCTCGAACGGTCGAGACACTGCGGCAATCGGCGCGGCCGCTACGCCGGCGGCGCGAAGCCTCGCATCGCGCTCGGCCAAAGCGACAGGCGATGGGCGCGGCCCGCCTGTCGGCGCTACCGCCGGCGCGACATTCGGATGGCTATTACCCTCAGGCGAAACGGGACGCGTCACCTGCGAGCCGGAATTCGGAGGGCGGCTCTGGCCGTACACCATGCCCGTCGGTCCGATCGCCCGAGCGAGCAATTCCGTCGTGTAGCCACCGGCCGCGCTGAGATCGAGCGCCGTCATTCCAGGGCGGATTCCGACGAAGGCCATCATCTCCGCCGGCTTGCGGCGCAGATCGTTTGTGCGATCGGCGGCGCTTCTGTCCGGGCTGGCGACAATCTGCGCGATCCCTTCGGGCGAAAGCGGCGCCGAACCACCGGGTTGCGCCGGAGCGAGGCGACTGTGAAACAGCCCCACGCCACCAGCAATAGATACCACAAGGCTCTTCCGCGTGATGTTCACCGACAATCCTCGTCATAGCGGGGCACCCGCCTTATCGGCGAGGACGGTACGCTCGCCTCAGGCCGAAATTCAACGGGTACTGAATCGCTGTGCATTGATCCTGCCCTGCTCTGCGCCCAGAGAACGTTGTCGTCTCGGTTCCGATCGCTGCTCCAGTCGGTTTTCCAACCTCACATTTTCCTTCCCTCGGTAGCGCCGTGAACCGCAGGTTTCCTGGGGTTTTGCCGCGTCGGCTTGAGGGTTGGAGAACGCAACGAACCCGGGATACTCTCTTCGTCGGCCCCAAAGTCTCCAGAGCTTGGGGGTTGGGCGATTTAACTCCCAAGCTTTAGCGCGCTGCGATTAAATCGATTTCTTCGCGCAAGGCTTGATGCAATTCAGCAAGCCCACCGCCTGGCGAAGGGTATCGGAAAACGGAAGATCCGAATTGTCCCCAAGCCGTTGGACAGATGTTCGATCGCCTCGATCACCGTGAAGTTCCCGGGCGAGAACGACTGGCTTCCTCACCATGGCCGCCGATGGTAGGCACAAACGATGCCCTCGACCGGATCGCCTACGCGCCCCAAGGGCACCACTAAAGGAAAAGAAGCGAAGGCCGCGCGGCCCCGTGCGAAGCGGCAGGAGAACGAAACGCCGGCCCTCGTCCGCTATCGAAACGACGGCGAAGAGTTCCATCTCATTTGGACGGCTCGGCGTGCTCTTCGACTGCTCGACGACCGTTTAGGGTTAGAGCGAGTTGTCGTTGAGGGCGTGTCTCGGGAAGAGGAAGCAGAGGGCGTGACTGCCGGCCTGCTCGTTGTGGACACGGCGGAATACTTCGGAGACCCCCTCAAGGAGGTCCGTTACTGTCAAGTGAAGTATTCAACCCGCGCGGCGTCCGAGCCCTGGACAGTATCTGGGCTTCGGGAACGGCTTGAGGGATTTGCTAAGCGGTTCCGAGAGTTCGCAGAGCGCGATGGAGCCGAACCGACAGCCCAACGGCATCGCTTTGAATTCGTGACGAACCGCCCCATCGCGCCCGCCGTTTGCGCGGCCATCGAGATCCTCGGTGGCGGACTACCGGAGGCCGAGCCGACCAAGGAAATCGCCGCCGCGAGTGGCGCTTCTGGCCGCCCTAGCAGTCTGTCGGATTCACGTTGTGGGCGTGGCGATATGGGCGG
>JAQGHZ010000292.1 GCA_028291485.1 Rubritepida sp.
GGGCGTGGAAGCGGGCGCGCGGGAATTTTTCGAAGTTGCCCGCGTGATCCCAATGCAGATGCGTGGTGACGACCGTCTCGATCTTCGTCGCATCCACGCCGATCTCCTTGAGCCCTTCCGTCGGGCACCGAAGAAAATCATTGCCGCGGGCCTCGCATAGCCGCTTGTCGGCGCCGCTGTCGATCAGGACGGCGCGGCCGTCCTTCACCGCGGCCCAGACGAAGTAGTCCATGGGCATCAGCCCGTCATGCGGATCGGCCGGCGCGGCCACGAAATTGTCGCGCGCCTTGCGCCGCGGATTAGTGGCGTAGCGGATGGCGTAGAGATCCCAGGTCATGAAGCGTTCCTTGGTTTTCGCCATGCTGGACAGGCCCGGCCACCACGTCCAGCCTCGCCGGGGAAACCGAGGGGAAGAGCCGCATGCGCATGAAGGCCGCCGTTCTGCACGCCCAGGGGATGCCGCGCCCCTATGCCGAGACGAAGCCCATGCAGATCGAGGAGGTGGAGCTCGATCCGCCCGGCCCCGGCGAGGTGCTGATCGAGATCGCCGCCGCCGGCCTCTGCCATTCGGATCTCTCCACGGTCGAGAACCAGCGGCCGCGCCCGCTGCCCATCATCATCGGCCATGAGGGCGCGGGCATCGTCCGCGCGCTTGGCGAGGGCGTGACGGGGCTGGCCGAGGGCGATCACGTCATCGCGCTCTTCGTGACGAGCTGCGGCGAGTGCCGCCACTGCGTGCGCGGCCGGCCGAACATCTGCGCCGCCTCCTTCGACACGCGCGCCAAAGGCACGCTGATGTCCGGCGCGAAGCGGCTCAAGCGGCTGAACGGCGAGGCGATCAACCACAATTCCGGGCTGTCGCTGTTCGCGCAATTCGCGGTGGTGATGCGCGATTCCCTGGTGAAGATCGACAAGGACATCCCGTTGGAGGACGCCGCCATCTTCGGCTGCGCTGTCATGACCGGCGCCGGCGCCGTGCTCAACACCGCGCGCCTGCGGCCAGGCGAGGAGATCGCGGTGGTCGGCCTCGGCGGCGTGGGGATGAACGCGCTGATGGCCGCCGTCGCCGCCGGCGCCTCGCGCATTATCGCGATCGACACCAGCGCGGCGAAGCTGAAGCTCGCGAAGGAATGGGGCGCCACCGACACCTTCCTCGCCGGCAACGCCGACTGCGCGGCGGCCGTGCGCGACGCCACCGCCGGCGGCGTGGACACGGTCATCGAGACCGCCGGCAGCATCCCCGCGCTGGAGCTGGCCTATGCCATCACGGCGCGCGGCGGCAGCACCATCAGCGCCGGACTGCCGAACGTCGCGGCGAAGTTCTCCTATCTCCACGCGGCGCTCGTCAGCGAGGAGCGCAGCATCCGCGGCAGCTACATGGGCAGCTGCGTGCCGCAGCGCGACCTGCCGATGCTGCTGGCGCTCTACCGCCGCGGAAAGCTGCCCGTCGACAGACTGAAGAGCGGCTTCGTCAGCCTGGACGAGATCAATCTGGGCTTCGACCGGCTGTCGGATGGCACGGTGCTGCGGCAGATCCTGCGCCCCAACGCAACATGAGCGCGAAGCCCGCAGCGCGATAAATATTGCGGGCGTCCGCGCCGTGCCGAATACTTGGCTCCGACGACGGGCATGACGATCCGTCGCGGGAGAGGGCGACGCCGCCATGTCCGACACATTCGACCCCAACCTCGAATGGCGACGCGCCAAGTCGTCGCTGCTCCTGCCGATCATCTATGTGCGCGGCTATGCCATGACGAGCGGCGAGATCGACGACACGTCGTCGGATCCGTTCAACGGATTCAACGTCGGCTCGACCTTGCTGCGGACCGGGTGGACCGGGGCCTCGACACGGCACATCTTCGAATCGCCGGTGCTGCGGTTGAGCCAGCCGCCCTACGACTATCGCCTCGCGTTCAGCGACGGGCTGCGCGGCCTGGATGCGGAGGCCAAGGCCGTGCTCACGAAGGGGACCGCGGCGCTGAAGGCGCAGGCGGGAGAGCTGGGGCGTTCGGCCAATGCCGTGCTCGCGATCTACCGCTACTACGACGCCACCTCCTCTGCCTTCGGCGAGGGGTTGGAACCGGGCATGGAGACCTACGGCTGGGGCCTCGCGCGGCTGATCCTGGATATCCTGGACGCGACCGGCGCGCCGCAGGTCTATCTCGTCGCGCATTCGATGGGCGGACTTGTCGCCCGGACCCTCCTGCAGAACGACCTGCCGCTCGACAAGGAGCATTTCCCGGACCGGCCGGGATGCCAGGCGGTCACGGCCTTGCTGCGGAACGAGCGCACCCAGCCCATCTCGGAACAGGACTGGACGCGCGTCCGCGAGGCGGTGCGCCGCTTCTTCACCTATGGCACGCCGCACAAGGGCATCACCGCGCGGGGCGGCTTCGGCAACCAGCTTCTTTCCCTGGGCGGCAATCTCGGGATGTCCGTCGGCAACTTCGCGCAGGATCACATGCGGGAATACCTGAACCTGGGGAAAGCGCAGGACGTGAACTCGCTGGGCATCTACCCCGTCGAGAAGACCTTCTGCCTCGTAGGCACAGCGGCCTCCGATTATCCGGCGGCGATGGGCATGTCGCGCCGCCTCATCGGCGAGATGAGCGACGGACTCGTCGAGATCGACAATGCGGTGGCCCTGGGGCCGGACCAAGCCGCCGGGGCCAGGCCCGACGCCACCGTCCTGGCCGCGCGCGCCTATGTGCGGCGGGCGCATTCGGGCCCCTACGGCATGGTCAATTCCGAGGAGGGTTTCGGCAATCTGAGCCGCTTCCTCTTCGGCGACATCCGGGTCGAGGGCGACCTCCTGGTGAGACGGGTCGACCTTCCTGCCATCCTGCAGTCGCAGGTCGTTGCCGCGACGGCCAAGGGCCAGGATGCGGGCATCCGCGCCTCCTATGTCTTCGAGAGCTCGCTGCGCGTCCGCGGTGCGCGCTGGACGCTGACCGAGCGCCTGGCGCGCGACGGCTCCGCCATCTTCCGGCGCTTCGACGACCTGTTCCCCGGCAGGGCGCCCACGCCCGGCATAACGGACGACGAAAAGGCGGCGAGGGATCGCGATCGGCATCGGCGCATCGACCTGTTCAGCGCCTTTCTCGACACCCACAAGCGGACGCTCGGGGCCAAGGCCGACGTCTTGAAGGGCCGGGAACTGCCGAACTCGCTCGGCTTCGCGCTGCGGCTGCGCGTGCTGGTGCCCGACTACGAGGTCGATGGCCTCCTTTGGCAGACGAACCATTACGAGGGCAGCTCCCTGCTGGACACCGACCTCGT
>JAQGHZ010000299.1 GCA_028291485.1 Rubritepida sp.
GTCCGCCGCCCGCCGTGGGCATCGTCGAGGCCGCCCGCCGGCCCGTCACCGAAAGCACCGAGTTCATCGGGCGCGTCGAGGCCATCAACCGCGTCGACATCCGCGCCCGCATCACCGGCTTCCTGGAGCAGCGCCTCTTCACCGAGGGCAGCGAGGTCGCCGAGGGCGCGCGGCTCTTCACCATCGAGCATGCGCCCTTCGAGGCCCAGCTGGACCAGGCGCGCGCCAACGTCGCCTCGGCCGAGGCCAGCCTCGCCAATGCCCGCGTCTCCCTGCTCCGCGCGCGCGACCTGCGCACGAGCGGCACCGGCACCCAGGTCGCCCTCGACAACGCCGTCGCGCAGGAGCGCACCAGCGCCGCCCAGCTGCTGGGCGCGCAGGCCGCCGTGCGGATCGCCGAGATCAACCTCGCCTATACCGACATCACCTCGCCCATCGCCGGCGCCATCGGCTCCACCACCTACACGCCGGGCAACGTCGTCTCGCCGTCGAGCCAGCCGCTCGCCACCATCGTGAGCCAGGACCCGATGCGTATCGCCTTCACCATCCCGCAGCGCACCGCGCTCGAGCTGCGGAGCCGCTACGAGGGCCGCGGCGGCACCACCGCCGTGGTGGTGCGCATCCGCCGCGTGGATGGCAGCGTCTACGAGAATCCCGGCCACATCGATTTCATCGACACCTCGGTCAACCGCGACACCGACTCGCTGCTGATCCGCGCCAGCATCCCGAACCCCATCCGCCAGGGCGCCCACCAGGGCGAGCCGGGCGCGCGCTCGCTGATCGACGGCCAGTTCGTCACCGTGCTGCTGGAGGGCGCCGAGCCCGTGCAGGCCATCGTCGTCCCGCGCTCCGCCGTGGCGCAGGACCAGCAGGGCTTCTTCGTCTATGTCGTGGACGGCGAGAACAAGGCCCAGCGCCGCAACATCCGCATGGGCACCAGCACGGCCGAGAACGCCACGATCGAGAGCGGCCTCGAGGTCGGCGACAAGGTGATCACCGAGGGCATCCAGCGCGTCCGGCCCGGCCAGGTGGTGAACCCCGCCCCCGCCGGAACTCCCCCTGGGGCGCCGAGACCGGGTGCCCCCGCCGGCCGGCCGGGCTGACGCCGGCATGTTCTCCGCGATCTTCGTCCGGCGTCCGCGCTTCGCCATCGTCATCTCCATCGTGATGACGCTGGCGGGCCTTCTCTCCCTCACCGCCATCCCCGTCGCGCAGTTCCCCGAAATCGTGCCGCCCGTCGTGCAGGTGACGGCACGCTATCCCGGCGCCTCGGCGGCCGTCGTCGAATCCACCGTCGGCCAGCTCGTCGAGAGCGCGGTGAACGGCGCGGACCGCATGCTCTACATGCGCTCGAACAGCGCCAATGACGGCACCTACTCGCTCGCCGTCACCTTCGCGCTGGGCACCAATCCCGACATCAACACGGTGAACGTGAACAACCGCGTGCAGGGCATCCTGGCGCGGCTGCCGCAGGAGGTGCAGCGCAGCGGCGTGACCGTGCGAAAGCAGTCCTCCGCCGTGCTGCAGTTCGTCGCCGTCACCTCGGAATCCGGCGCGCAGGACCCGCTCTTCCTCTCCAACTACGTCACCATCAACATGCTCGACGTGCTGCGCCGGCTGCCCGGCGTGGGCGACGTGCAGATGTTCGGCGCGCTCGACTACTCCATGCGCGTCTGGTTCCAGGTGGACCGGCTGAACAACCTGAACATCTCCACCACCGAGATCATCGCCGCGATCCAGAACCAGAACATCCAGGCGGCCGCCGGCCGCATCGGCGCCCGGCCCATCGGCGACGACCAGCAGTTCCAGTTCAACATCCAGACCCAGGGCCGCCTGATCACGCCCGAGGAATTCGGCAACATCGTCATCCGGGCCAATCCGGACGGCTCGGTGCTGCGCGTGCGCGACGTGGCCACGGTGGAGCTCGGCGCCGCCAGCATGGACGTCGAGGCGCGGCTGAACACCAAGCCGGCGGTGACCATGGGCATCTATCTCTCGCCGGGCGCCAACGCCGTCCAGGTGGCCGGGCTGGTGACCCAGACGCTGGCCCGCCTGCGGAGCCGCTTCCCGGCCGGCATGTCCACGCTGGTGGTGTACGACACCTCGACCTTCGTGCTCGACACCATGCGCGAGGTCATCAAGACGCTGGTCGAGGCCTTCATCCTCGTCGTCATCGTGGTGTACCTGTTCCTGGGATCGTTCCGCGCGACGATCATCCCGGTGGTCGCGGTGCCGGTCAGCCTCATCGGCACCTTCGCGGTGCTCTTCGCCATCGGCTACACGGCCAACACCATCTCGCTGCTGGCGCTGGTGCTGGCCATCGGCATCGTCGTGGACGACGCCATCGTGGTCGTGGAGAACGTCGAGCGCGTGCTGGAGGAGCATCCGGAGCTCACCCCCGCCGACGCCACCATCAAGGCCATGGGCGAGATCACCGGCCCGATCGTCGCCATCACCCTGGTGCTGCTCTCGGTCTTCGTGCCGATCGGCCTGATCTCGGGCGTGGCGGGCCAGCTCTTCAAGCAGTTCGCCGTCACGATCAGCGTGGCCATGCTGATCTCGGCGATCAACGCGCTGACGCTCTCGCCCGCGCTCTGCGCCCTGTTCCTGAAGCATGAGGGGCCCAAGCGCGGCCCGATCAAGTACGTGCTGCGCGCCATCGACAAGGTGCGCGACGGCTATGCCTGGATCGTGACCCGGCTGGTGCGCCTTGCCGTGCTTTCGCTGGTGCTGACCGGCGTCATCGCCGTCGCGATCGGCTGGATCGGCGGCCGCACGCCGCAGGGCTTCCTCCCCTCCGAGGACCAGGGCGCCTTCTTCGTCCAGCTGCAGCTGCCGCAGGGCTCCTCGGTCGCCCGCACGCGAGAGGCGACGGTGCGGGTGGAGCAGCTGCTGCGCGGCAACACGGCCATCGAGAACATCCTGGCCATCGTCGGCTTCTCGCTGATCGACGGCGGCGCGCAGTCCAACTCGGCCTTCATCGTGGCCCGGATGAAGCCCTTCGAAGACCGCACCGCGGTCGGCGACAGCGTCT
>JAQGHZ010000313.1 GCA_028291485.1 Rubritepida sp.
ATTCAGCACCAGGCGGGACGGCACCACATCCGCGCCGATCTCGCGCAGCGCGGTGCGGTTGACCTCCAGCTGCGCCTCGTAGGTCGGGTCCGACGCGTCGACCACGAAGAGCAGCAGCGAGGCTTCCAGCGCCTCCGCCAGGGTGGAGCGGAAGGAGGCGACGAGGTCGTGCGGCAGCTGCTTGATGAAGCCGACGGTGTCGGAGACGAGCACGCGGGGCCGGGTCTCCGGCTGCAGGATGCGCACGGTGGTGTCGAGGGTGGCGAAGAGCTTGTCCTCCACCAGCACCTGGCTGCCGGTCAGTGCCCGCATCAGCGAGGATTTTCCGGCATTGGTGTAGCCGACCAGCGCCACGCGCAGCTGGTCGCGGCGGGCGGAGCGGCGGTTGTCGCTGTCGCGCTGCACCGCTTCCAGCTGGGTCTTCAGCTCGGAGATGCGGTCGCGGACCTTGCGGCGGTCGAGGTCCAGGGTGCTTTCGCCCGCTCCCGGGCCCTGCTGGCGCCCGCCGCCGGCCGAGGACTCCCGCATGCGGGGGGCGACGTATTTCAGGCGCGCCATCTCCACCTGCAGCTTCGCTTCGCGGGTGTTGGCGTGGCGGTGGAAGATCTCGACGATGACGCCGGTGCGGTCCAGCACCTGGGCCCCGGTGGCGCGCTCGAGGTTGCGGAGCTGGCTGGGCGAGAGCTCGTGGTCGACGATGACGAAGTCGGGCTTGCGGGCGGCCTCGGGGTCGGGCTGGGCCGTCTCGACCGTCTCGGCCGCGCCTTCGAAGCGCTGGCGGGCCTTGGATTTCGGGGTCGGCGCCATCGAGGTGACGAGGCCGCTGCCGCCGGTCAGCGCCGCGAGTTCCGCCAGCTTGCCGGTGCCCAGCAGCGACGCGGCGCCGGTGCCCTCGCGCTTTTGCGAGACCGTGCCGACGACCTCGTAGCCGAGGGTCTTCACCAGGCGCCCCAACTCCTCGAGGCTGGCTTCGTGGGCGACGTCATCGATATCAGGCGTCTGGATGCCGACGAGGACAGCCAGTGGGATCGGGGCTCTAGTCTCCATGAAAAGGGACGTAGCACGGACGCGCCGAAGCTTCGACACACCCCCGGTCGGGGAGCTTCAGGGGGGGCGGCCGTGCCGCTCATTCCTCGTAGATCATCTTCCGCGTCATGCCGCCGTCGATGACGAACTCCGCCCCGGTGACGAAGCCGCTTTCCGTCCCAAGCAGCCAGGCGATGAGGGATGCGGTGTCCTCCGGCCGGCCCACGCGGCCGACCGGGTGCTGCGCATGGTCCTCGGGCCGCAGCGTCTCGCCCTTGGTGTCGATCCAGCCGGGGCTGACGCAGTTCACCCGGATCGGGAGGCTGATGGCCAGCGCATGCGTCAGCGCCAGCAGGCCACCCTTGCTGGCGGCATAGCTCTCCGTATCCGGCTCGGACTGATGGGCGCGCGTGGAGGCCACCGTCACCACGCTGCCCTGGGCGGCGCGAAGCAGGTCCTCGGCCGCCTTCACGAGCAGGAAGGTGCTGGTGAGGTTCGTCGCCAGCACCGACGACCATTCCGCCAGGCTCAGTTCCCGGATCGGCTTGCGGATCATGAAGCCGGCGTTGCAGACCAGACCGTCGAGGCGGCCTTCCTCGCGCTGGATGCCGGCGACCAGGGACTGGACCGAGGCCTCGTCGGAGACGTCCATCCGCACGTAGCGCGCCGGGAGGGAAGGCGCGTCCTCCGCGCGGTCCGCGATGACGACGTGCCAGCCGTCGCGCAGCAGGCGTTCCGCGGCGGCGAGGCCGATGCCATGGGCTGCGCCCGTGATGAGGGCTACGCGTCGATCCAGCATGTGCCCGTCTCCCCAAGTTTCCGCAGGGGTCTGGGGAGCCCGTGGCTCCCCAGCGGAGGGTTTGGGAGGCAGAGCCTCCCAATCTTACCTGTTCACCCTGCGCCCGATCTCCTGTGCGATCCGCGCCTGCTCGGCGACGAAACCGGCGAAGCGGTCCGGCGGCATGGCCACGCCCTCCAGCCCCAGCCCGTCGAACTGCTGCTTCACCTCCGGTTCGTTGACCGCGGCGGCGACCGCCGCGTGCACCTTCCGCACGATCGCGTCCGGCGCGCCGGCGGGCATCCATAACCCGAACCAGTTCACCACCTCGAAGCCCGGCAATCCGGCCTCCTCCATGGTGGGTGTGTTGGGCATGCCGCTCCAGCGCCGGGCGCCGGTGATCGCAAGCGCCCGGAGCGCGCCGCTCTCCACATGCTGGCGCGCGATCTGCGTGCCGACGAAGAACATGTCCACGCGGCCGGCCAGCAGGTCGGTGGTCGCCTCGGCCACGCCGCGATAGGGGATGGAGAGGATGTCCGTGCCGGTCATGGCCTTCATGAGCTCGGCGGGGATGTGGCTGGCCGTGCCGTTGCCGGCATTGGCGTAGGTCAGCCTGCCGGGCTCGCGCTTCGCGAGCGCGATGAGTTCCGCGAGGCTCGTCGCCCGCACGGAGGGATGCACCACCAGCGCCTGGCCGAAGTTTTGCGCCGCGAGCGTCACATGCGTGAAGTCGCGCACGGGGTCGTAGGTGACGTTGTCGTTGAAGGGCGGGATGTTGGTGTGCGAGGCCGTGGTGAAGAGCCACGTGTAGCCATCGGCCGGCAGCCGCGCGACATAGGCCGTGCCGACGAGCCCGCCGCCGCCGGCACGGTTCTCGAGCACCACGGGCTGGCCGAGCGTCGCCGAGATCTTCGGCAAGATCGCGCGCAGGACGAGGTCGGGCGGTCCGCCGGGCGTGGAGGGCACCACCACGCGGATCGGGCGGGTGGGCCAATCCTGTTGGGCGAGAGCGATCGTCGGGGCCAGCGCGGCCAGGCCCAGGAGCCGGCGGCCGATCACAGCCGCACCGTCGCCTGCGTCTCGATGGAGCGCAGGATGGCGCCGAGCACCTCCACATTGTGCACGGCGTCGCCGCCGGGGAGGGCGAGCGGTTTTTTCGCCGCGGCGTGGCGGGCGAAGTGCTCCAGCTCGGCGCGCTCGGTGTTGGTCCTGGGGAAGGTCCGGATCTCGGGGCGCTGCTTCGCGCCGAGATTGTCGCGGTCGATGCGGCAGAGCTTCAGGTCCCAGGTGGTCAGGTGCTCGACATCGCCGACCTCGACCCAGGCATTGCTGCCGAAGACCTGCATGCGCCAGGTCTCGGCCGTGGCGATGACGGTGGCGAGGGTGCCCGTCGCGCCGCCGGCGAAGCGGAAGAGCATGGAGGTCGTGTCGTCCATGCCGAAATCCTGCACGAGCCGGAAACTCTGCGCGGTCACCTGCGCGACCGGGCCGGCGAGGTAGAGCATCGCATCCACCACATGCACGCCGCGCCCGGTCATGCCGCCGGCCGGGCCCTCGGTGCGGTCATGGCGCCAGTGGCCTTCGGGGAAGCGATAAACACTGGGGCCGCAGAAATTACCCTCCAGATGCAGCACGCGGCCGAGCGTGCCGTCGTCGATCAGGCCGCGGATGGCCTGGAGCGCCGGCTGGAAGCGCCAGTTGTAGCCGACGCCGAGCGTGACGCCCGCCTCGGCGCAGGCTTTCGCCGCCCGCGCGGCGCTGGCGGCGTCCACGCCGAGCGGCTTTTCCGAGAAGACGGGCTTTCCCGCCCGTGCGGCGGCGACGATCTGGTCGGTGTGCTGGGTGTGCGGCGTGGCCAGCACGACGGCGTCGACATCAGGGTCGGCCAGCGCGGCCTCGTAGCTGGCGACCATGCGCAGCCCGTGCTCCTGCGCGAAGGCCTGCGCCTTGGCCGGTGTGCGCGTGGCGGCGGCGGTGAAGCGGATGTCGGGGCTGTCGGGCCCCACGCAGCGCACGAGGTGCTGCCCCCAGGTGCCGAGCCCGATGATGGCCGCGCGAATCATGTGGTGATGCTCTCCGTCCTCGATGCGGCGCCCGATTCGCGCGCGGCTCCCACGCTGGGGAGCGCG
>JAQGHZ010000367.1 GCA_028291485.1 Rubritepida sp.
CGCTCTTCCGATCTCGTTCAGGACGATTTCGCCACGAAGGATCTGGCCACGGTGAATCTCGGAACGTTGCGACATTCTCAAATTCCTTACACAGGCGGGTTTTGCCTGCCGTCTGTATTGATATCGCCCCGCTAAATGAAACCTTGAATTGTGCTCAAGGTCAATTTTGTTTATTTATTGGATTTTGTCTCCAATTTTGGACATTTTAATCTTTGTGTCAGCCCGCCAATTCGGTCCGGAAGACATCCAGCAGCTTCAGCGACCCGTCGCGTTGCAGGAGGTGCCAGAAGGTCCATCCATTGCAGGAAGGCGCCTCCTGCACCGCTGCCCCCACCGCATGGATCGAGCCGCGCGCCGTGCCGCAACTCACCGTGCCGTCGGCGAGCACCGTCGCCGTCCAGCGCCGGTGCCGGTCAGTCAGCGCCTCGCCGGCCGCGACCAGGCCGCGCTCCACCAGGTTGCCGAAGGGGATGCGCGGCTGCTCGCGGCGCGTTGGCGTCGCCATCATCGCCTCCTCGGCGAGGGGCTGGATTCCATCGACGCGCTCCTGCGCCGCCGCTGCATAGGTCGGATCACGCTCGATCCCGACGAAATGGCGCCCCAGCCGCTTGGCCACCGCCGCGGTCGTCCCCGAGCCCAGGAAGGGGTCCAGGATCACGTCGCCCCGCTGCGTGCAGGCGAGGATGACGCGGTGCAGCAGCGCCTCGGGCTTCTGCGTCGGGTGCACCTTGCTGCCGGCCTTGTCGCGCAGCCGCTCGTGGCCGGTGCAGAGCGGAATGAACCAGTCGCTGCGCATCTGCAGGTCGTCGTTCAGCGCCTTCATGGCGGCGTAGTTGAAGCGGTACTTCGCCTCCTGCCCGCGTGCGGCCCAGATCAGCGTCTCATGCGCATTGGTGAAGCGGCGCCCGCGGAAGTTCGGCATCGGGTTGGCCTTGCGCCAGATGACGTCGTTCAGGATCCAGAAGCCGAGATCCTGCAGCGCCGTTCCGAGCCGGAAGACGTTGTGGTAGCTGCCGATCAGCCAGAGCGTGCCGTCCTTGCGCAGCACGCGGCGGCATTCGGTGAGCCATTCGCGCGTGAAGGCATCGTAGGTCGCGTAGTCGGCGAAGCGGTCCCACTCGTCGTCGACCGCGTCGACGAGGCTGTGGTCCGGCCGGTGCAGCGTGCCGCGGAGCTGCAGGTTGTAGGGAGGATCCGCGAAGATTGCATGCACGGAAGCCGGCGGCAGTCCCCGCAGCTCCTCGATGCAGTCGCCCACCAGAATCTTGTCGAGCGGCACGTCGAGCCCAGCGCCCAAGGGACGGTTTTCCTTCGCGAATCGGGAGCCGACAATGCGGTTCGCCGAGTCGCGTCGTCAACAGCCCACGGCTCGCCGGTGAAGCTTTCCCATAAGCCGTGGCGGAAAGAGCAGTTCCGGATCGTGGCGCCGTTTGGCCGCGAAGAACTCCTCCAGCCGTGGACAGGCGCGCTCAGGCCGTCAGCAGCAGCAAGGCCTCCTCGACGGGCGCGAAGCCGCGGCGATGGTGCGGGCAGGCGCCGTGCTCCCGCAGCGCCGCCCGGTGGCGCGCGGTGGCGTAGCCGAAATGCTGGCCGAAGCCGTAGGCGGGCCAGCGCTGGCAGAGCTTCCTCATCCCCGCGTCGCGCATCGTCTTGGCCAGGATGGAGGCCGCCGCGATCGAAAGGCTCAGCCCGTCCCCGCCGATCACGCATTCCACCCGGCAGGGCATCGGAGGGGGGTAGTTGCCGTCCACCAGCACCACCTCGGGCGCGACGGCCAGGCGCGTCACCGCCCGGCGCATGGCGACCAGGGTGGCCTGGAGGATGTTGATGCGGCCGATCTCGGCGGTGGAGGCGGCGCCCAGCGCCATGACCAGCCAGCCCTTGCCGGCCGCCTCGCGCAACGCCAGCGCCGCCTCCAGCCGCTGCGCCTCGGTCAGCAGCTTCGAATCGTCGAGGAGCTTCGCCAGCTTGCGCGGGCAGGGGCGGAGGAACAGGACTGCGGCCGCCATCACCGGCCCGGCCAGCGGACCGCGGCCGGCCTCGTCCACCCCCGCGACGAGGCCACCCAACGCGGCTTCGAGTCTGAAATCCGGCATGGGCGCGATTTAGCCCCGGCCCCGCATCCGACGCGAGCGATTCGCGGCGGGGCTGACGATGCAGCTGCCGATTCGACCTTCACCTACGGCCCTCACGTCGGCCCTTCAGGATACAGCCATAGGTTGCTGGAGTGTTAATGGCCCGCCGCGGCATGGTTACGGCCATGCGCATGAATCAGCTCCTCGCCGCCACCACCCAGGTCGATTTTTTCGGCCGAAAACGGGGTGTCTTTATAAATCCTTCATCACTTCGGTGGAGGGTGGTGCGCATGATCAGCACAAATTCCCTCGCGGCATTCACCCAGGAGATCACGCGCACCCGCCCCGGCACGGAGGCGTCGCCGGCCCAGCGGAACGCCCGGTCAGACCGGCCCGAGGCTGAGCAGGTGGCGCAGCGCAAGCTGGATGCGGTGCCGCCCGCCCCGGCCAAGCCCCTGCCCCGCGGCTCACTCCTCGACCTGCGGGTCTGATCGGGCAGTCGACTTTGGTAGGGTTCACCCATCACGACTGCATAACGACGGAACGAGAGATCAAATTATAGGCATCGACGCGAGGAATGCGGCATATGCCTGCTTTATAGTCATTTGACTTGCCATTTCCGCGGTTTTTCCGCTTCATGGGTTGCGCCGCCTTAACGTCAAAGGGGTCCCAATTTCATGAGAAAGCTCGTTCTTGCCCTATCCGCCGCGGCCGGCCTGGCCTTAGCCGCGCCCGCCTCCGCCCAGATCACGCTTGGCGAGACCGGCCTGACCCTCGCCCCGACCGCCACGATCGCCAGCGACTACCTCTTCCGCGGCATCAGTCAGACGCGCTCGCGCCCCGCCTGGCAGGGCGCCTTCGAACTGACGCACATCAGCGGCGTCTATATCGGCGGCTTCATAACCAACGTGCGCTTCGCGGGCACGGACGCCCGGCAGGAGCTCGACACCTTCGGCGGCTTTCGCTTCACGCTGGCGGGCGTCAACCTCGACGTCGGCGTTCTGGCCTATCTCTATCCCGGCTACAGCCGCGCTCCCGGCACCTACGAACTCGATTTCTACGAAGGCTATCTGAAGGCCGCCTACGAGATCGGCCCGGTGAACCTGCTCGGCTCCGTCTTCGTCTCGCCGAACTACTTCGGCCGCTCGGGCACGGGCGTCTACCTCGAGGGCGGCGCCGACTGGAAGACGGGCATCTGGGACGTCACCCTGGGCGGCCGCGTCGGCTACCAGTGGATCGAGCGCAACCCGCGCTTCGGCACGCCCGACTACGCCTGGTGGGGCATCACCCTGAGCCGCGACTTCGTCATCCCGGTCCTCGGCAACACCGTCACGGCGAGCGTCGGCTACTACGATACCTCGATCAGCCGTGGCGACTGCATCTTCGGTACCAGCCAAGACATTTGCGGCGCCCGCGCCATGGGCTCGCTGACCTTCAAGTTCTGATGGGCAAGTCCCGGCCATCGCGAACGGCGCCGGGGCTCCTCCCCGGCGCCGTTTTCGCGTCGACCATTGACCGGATCGCGGGTTCTGGCTGAGGTTGGGCGCAACCAAAGAGGATGCCCCATCATGCGTTTTAGCCCAGTCGCTCTGGTCTGCACCTTGGTCGCCGCGCTGCCCGCCCTCGCCCAGGATCGCCCCGCCATCACGCCCACCCGCGACGTCTCGGTCGCCTATCGCGTCGCCGCCCAGGGTCCGGGCAACGGTGCGGAGATGCGCATCTCCTGGATCGCGGCAAACAGCCTGATGCGCGTGGACATGCCCGGCGGCCAGGGCTTCATGGTGGCCGACATGCGCGGGACCTCGCCCGGCTTCATGGTCATGGAAGCCCAGCGCGTGATCATGGACGTTCCGGCCAGCCAGCTCCCCGCCGCCAGCATGCAGCCCAGCGCCAGTGCCCGCTTCACGCGCGAGGGCACGGCCCGCGTCGCCAATACGGACTGCACGATCTGGCGCATGGAGGACCAGGGCCGGTCCGGCCGCGCCTGCCTCACCGCCGATGGCGTGATGCTCCGCGCCGAAGGCGATGGCCGCCAGGGCCAGCTCGAGGCCACCTCGGTCACCTATGGGCCGCAGGATCCGGCCCGCTTCCAGCGCCCCAGCGGCTACCAGACCTTCCAGATGCCGGCCGGCGTCCCCGGCGCGCGCGCCACGCCCGGCGGCGGCATGCCCCGCGGGACCGCCCTGCCGCCGCCGGGGGTGACGCCCCCCGGCCGCTGAATCGCGGCGTGAATTGACGTCCAGGGCCTTTCTTTGGCCCTGGAGCAGCCCCACAAACAGGGGATGAACCGCCGCACGCTGCTCGCCGCCCCCGCCCTCCTCGCGCCCGCCTCCCTCTCGGCACAAAGCCAGACGGAGGCGATCGGGCGGGTCGAGGCCTATTTCAACGCCATGACCACCTTCCGCGCCCGCTTCCTGCAGCTGGCCCAAGGCGGCGGCTCGGCTGAGGGCACGGCCTGGATCTGGCGCCCCTCGCGCATGCGCTTCGAGTATGATGCGCCCGAGCCCACCCTGCTCATCGCCGCGAACAGCCAGTTCTTCCACTTCGACCGCGAGCTCCAGCAGCCGACCGTGGTGCCGCTCTCCTCCACGCCCCTGAGCGTGCTGCTGCGCTCGCCCCTGCGCCTCTCGGGCGACGTCACCGTGGCCAGCGTCGAGCAGGCGCGGGGGCTGCTGGCGGTGACGGTCTACCGGACCTCGGCGCCCGCCGAAGGCCGGATCACCCTCGTCCTCGAAGAGAATCCGATGGTGCTGCGCCAGTGGGTGGTGCTGGACGCGCAGGGCCGCAGCACGCGCGTCACCCTCACCCAGATCGAGACCGGACAGCGCTTCGATCCCTTCCTCTTTGCCTTCAACGACCCGCGTTTCCGCGAGCAATTGCAGCAAGGGCGGTAAAAAACCTCCCGACATCGTTGATTCCGCCTTGAATCTGCCTCATCCGCTTGGTCTGTTACGCGTATGAGACCGCTGATCGGCATCTCCTGCTGCGTGAAGGCTTTCGGGGTCTTCAACACGCCCAATCACGCTGCCTCGGACAGCTATGTCCGGGTCGTGCTGGGTCCGGTCGGCGGGATTCCTGTGCTGCTGCCCGCTGCCGGCGAGGCCCTTGCCCCCGAAATCCTGCCGCGCCTCGACGGCCTCATCCTGACCGGCAGCCGCAGCAACGTCTGGCCTGGCCATTATGACGGGCCCGACCATGCCGAGGGCACGCCCGAGGACATCAGGCGTGACTCGACCACGCTGCCGCTCATCCGTGCCGCCATCCAGATGGGCGTGCCGCTGCTGGCGATCTGCCGGGGCATGCAGGAGCTGAACGTGGCGCTGGGCGG
>JAQGHZ010000373.1 GCA_028291485.1 Rubritepida sp.
GATCGCCTGCACGAAGTCGGCCTGGCTGAAGGCGTGCAGCATGGCGCGGCGGATGGCCGGGTTGTTGAAGGGCGGCTGCAGGTGGTTGGGCCGCATCATGTCGACCGCGCCGGTCGGGTTGACCACCTCGATCTTGATCTGCCGGCTGCGGCGGAGGAGCGGCAGCATGTCGTGCGTCGGGTTCTCCCACCAGTCCTGCTCGCCCTGCTGGAGGGCGGCGACCTTGGTCGCGGCGTCGGGAATGGTGGTCCAGACCACGCGGTCGAAGTTCACGCGCTTGGGGCCGGCATTCCACTCCATCGGCCCGTCCTCGCGGGAGACGTAGCGGTCGAACTTCACATACACGTTGCGCGAGCCGGCGATGCGCTCGCTGGCCAGGAAGCGGAAGGGGCCGCTGCCCACCATCTCGGTGATCTGGGTGAAGGGGTCGGTGTTGGCGAGGCGCTCGGGCATCATCGCCGGCATGGGCGAGGTGACCTTCCCCAGCGCGTCGGGCAGCAGCGGAAAGGGACGCTTCAGGCGGAAGCGGATGGTGCGGTCGTCGGGTGCGGAGAGCTCGTCTGTGGCCACCATGAGCGCGTCGCCAAGCGCGTCGCGGCGCGCCCAGCGCCTGATGCTGGCCACGCAGTCACGGGCGGTGACGCGCTCGCCGTCGTGCCAGAGCAGCCCCGGGCGCAGCGTAAGGTTCCAGAGCTTGCCGTCATCCTCGATCGTGTGGCCCGAGACCATCTGCGGCGAAGGCTTGAAGGAGGCGTCGCAGCCGTAGAGCGTGTCGAAGACCATGTGGCCGTGGCCGCGCGTGACATAGGCCGTGGTGAAGTGCGGATCGAGGAAGGCGAGGTCGATCTGCGGGATGAACCGCATGATGTTGGCGCCCTGGGCCGTCGCCAATCGGGGCGCGGCGATGCTGGCGGCAGCGAGGGCAAGCGTGGAACGGCGAGTAGTGGAATGACGACTGGCGGACATGCGGCCCCTCTTGATCGACCAGCTTTTCTCCCTGTGGCGGCGAGGCTAGCAGCGCCCGGGCCGGCGTCCACGAAAAACCGCGCAACGAAACGACGCACCGCCTGGGCCATCCGACTCTGTCGGACTACCCTTCGCCGGATGGAGAACGTCCCGGAAGAAATGGTGCTGGGCCTCAGGGCCATGGGGCTGCTCGCGCCCGGAGCTTCGGCGCGCGGCGAGCCGCTGTCCGGAGGGGTCTCCTCCGACATCTGGCGCGTGGTGCTGCCCGACGGGCGGCAGGCCTGCATCAAGCGGGCGCTGGCCAAGCTGAAGGTGGCGGCCGACTGGCGCGCGCCGGTGATCCGCAACCGCTACGAGGCACGCTGGCTGGCCCGCGCGGCCGAGGCGGTGCCGGGCTCCGCGCCGGCGCTGCTCGGGCAGGACGAGGCGACGGGCACGCTGGCGATGGAGTGGCTCTCGCCGGAGGACCACCCGGTCTGGAAGGCACGGCTGCGCGACGGCCAGGCGGATGCCGGCTTCGCGGCCGAGATGGGGCGACGCATCGCTGGGATCCACGCCTTCGCCGCGCGGCGGCCGGAACTTGCCGCCGAGTTCCCGACGGACGAGCTGTTTTCCGCCATTCGGCTGGAGCCCTACCTGCTGGCCACTGCCCGCGCGCATCCCGACCTCGCGCAGGTGCTGGAAGGGCTCTCGGCGCGCACGGCGGCGACGAAGCTGACCCTGGTCCATGGCGATGTCAGCCCCAAGAACATCCTGGTGGGGCCGCGGGGTCCGGTGATCCTGGATGCGGAATGCGCCTGGTGGGGCGACCCCGCCTTCGACCTCGCCTTCTGCCTGAACCACCTGCTGCTGAAATGCCTCTGGACGCCGCACGCAGCGGCCGGGTTCCTGGCCTGCTTCGACGCCATGTCCGACGCCTACCTCGCCACCGTCGATTGGGAGCCCCAGGCGGAGATCGAGGCGCGCACGGCGAGCCTCCTCCCCGGCCTCCTGCTCGCCCGCGTGGACGGGAAAAGCCCGGTCGAGTACCTGACCGACGAGAACGACAAGAACCGCGTGCGCCGCGTGGCGCGCGCGCTGCTGACGGCGCCCCCCGACCGGCTGAACGCCGTGCGGCGCGCCTGGGAGGAAGAGATCAGCGCATGAGTTCCACTGATATCACCCATATCCGCGGCCGCCGCGTCTGGGACAGCCGCGGCCGTCCGACCGTGGAGGCCGAGGTCACCCTGGCTTCCGGCGCACGCGGGCTGGCCATCGCGCCGGCGGGCGCCAGCACCGGCAGCGGCGAGGCGCTGGACCGCCGCGACGGCGGCACGGCCTTCGGCGGCTATGACGTGAAGGGCGCGGTGGCCTCGGTGAACGACGAGATCGCGCCCGCCGTCATCGGCATGGACGGCAGCGACCAGGCGGCGCTCGACGCGCGACTCATCGCGCTCGACAACACGGCGAACAAGTCGCGGCTCGGCGCCAATGCGACGCTGGCCGTCTCCATGGCCGCCGCGCATGCGGCCGCGGCGGCGGCGGGGATGCCGCTCTGGCGCCATCTCGGCGGCGACGAGGCAACCCTGATGCCCCTGCCGCAGATCCAGATCCTCGGCGGCGGCGCGCATGCCGGGCGCCGCGTGGACATCCAGGATTTCCTGGTGATCTGCCCGGAGGCGACCTCCTTCGCGGAAGCGCTGGACTGGACGGCCGAGGTCTATCGCGCGGCCGGTTCCCTCATGAAGGAGCGCGGGCTGCTCCAGGGCGTCGCCGACGAGGGCGGCTGGTGGCCTGCCTTCACCGCCAACGAGCAGGCGCTGGAGACGCTGGTGAAGGCCATCGAGCGCGCCGGCTTCACGCCGGGCCAGCAGGTGTCCATCGCGCTCGACATCGCGGCGACGGATTTCGGCAAGGGCGGAAAATACCGCCTCGGGCTGGAGGGGCGCGAGCTCGATACGGAGGGCATGATCCGCATGCTGCTCGGCTGGATCGCCGCCTATCCCATCGCCTCCATCGAGGACCCGCTCGCCGAGGACGACGCCGAAGGTTTCCGCGCCTTCACGAAGGAAGTCGGCACGCGGATCCAGGTCGTCGGCGACGACTTCCTCGTCACCGATGCGGCGCGCGTGCGCGCGGCGGCGAAGATGGGCGCGGCCAACACCGTGCTCATCAAGCCCAACCAGCGCGGCACGCTCACCGAGACCAAGGCCGCCTGGGAGGCGGCGAAGGAGGTCGGCTATGCCGGCATCGTCTCCGCGCGCTCGGGCGAGACGGAGGACGTGACGATCGTGCATCTGGCCGTGGGCTGGGGCGCGGGGCAGCTCAAGGTTGGCTCCTTCGCGCGCTCCGAGCGCATGGCGAAGTGGAACGAGGCGCTGCGCATCGAGGAGGCATTCGGCTCGCGGGCGCGCTTCGCCGGCGGCGCCGTGCTGGGGCGGTCCCGCCCATGAGGAGGATGCCGTGAAGGTCCTCCTGCACTACCGCGCGGGGCCGGGCCTCGCGGAGCGGCTGGCCGCCCTGCCCGGCCTGGACCTCGCCATCGTCTCCGACGCGGACGACGCCGCCTTCGCCAAGGCGCTGCCGGGGGCGGAGGTCCTCT
>JAQGHZ010000393.1 GCA_028291485.1 Rubritepida sp.
ACAATTCCGCCTGGGGCCAGGCGGCCATGCCCGCGGCGAGCTTCCTCTCCGAGATCCGCCGGCTGGTGGCCGCGTGATGCGCGCCGTCCGCACGGCGCTGACTGCCGCCCTTCTCTCCGCCCCCCTCGGAGCGACGCAGGTCCTCGCGCAGAGCCAGGTCTACGACCCGGTGCCGCCGCGCGGTTCGGCCTATGTGCGAGTCGTGAACGGGCTGGTGGGCGAGGTTCAGCTCCGGCCGGACTTCCTGCCGCAGCAGGGTCTCGGCACCGCGCCGACGCAGCGCATCATGGCCTACACCGCGGTCGAGAACGTGGCGGGCCGGCAGCTCCGGCTGGAGTTCCAGGAGGGCCAGGCCCGTGGCACCGCGACGATCCGCGTCGAGCCCGGCAGCTTCAACACGGTTCTGCTGCACCCGACGGCGGGCGGCATCGGCGCCACGGCGGTGGTCGACACGGCGGATTTCAACCAGACCCGCTCGCGCATCGCCTTCTACAATGCCGTGCCGGACTGCCCGGCGGCGACGCTGGCGCTGCTGCCCTCGGGTCCGGCGGTCTTCGAGGGCGTGTCGGCGCTCGGCACTCGCGCGCGCAGCGTGAATCCCGTCACGGCCCAGGTGCGGGCGAGCTGCGGCACCCGTGCCGCCGCGCCGATCGCGCTGCAGGGGCTGGAGGCGGGCGGCATGTACAGCGTCTGGTTCATGGGCTCCGGCAGCAACGTCGCGGGCTTCGTCACGCGCGACACGACGGCGCGGTACCAACGATGACGTGCGAGGCGGCCTGGACATGACCAAGGTAGGGGGGACGATGCCGCAGCGGATCTTCCGGCGCGAACGCCAGGCCACTGCAGGCCAGGTTCCGGCCTTCGCGACCCTCGCGGCCCTCCTGGCCGCGGCGACGCCGGCCCAGGCCCAGGCCCAGGCCCAGGCCCCGGTGCCTGCCGCGGGGGCGGCCGACGTCCGTTCCACGGGCGGCGCCGCGACCGCGAACCTCACCGAGCAGGCGCAGTTCTGGCAGCAGCAGGGCCAGTCGGAGCGCGCGCTCCAGTCCTACGAGCGCCTGCTGGCGGTGGAACCGAACAATCTCGAAGCGCTGGCCGGCGCGGTCGAGACCGCCGCCCTCAGCAACCAGACCGCGGCCGCGCAGCGCTACCTGCAGCAATTCCGCCGCATCGCGCCGCAGGATCCGCGCCTGCCCCGCGTGACCGATCTGGTCCGCCTGCTCAACGAGGATGCGGAGACGCTGGCCGCGGCGCGCAGCCTGGCCGCCGCGGGGCGGGGCGCCGAGGCGGTGGCGCGGTACCGCCAGCTCTTCCGTGACGGCAACATCCCCTCCGCGCTGTCGGCCGAATATTTTCAGGTGCTCGCCGGCTCCTCGGAGGGTGGCTACCGCGAGGCGACGCAGCAGCTCGGCCAGCGCGTCCAGGCGGCGCCGAACGACGAGCGCCAGGCGCTGACCTATGCGCAGATCCTGACCTATCGCGAGGACACCCGCGCCGACGGCGTGGACCGGCTGCAGCAACTGGCGGCCCGTCCCGGCGTGCGCGGACCGGCGCGCGCCGCCTGGCGCCAGGGGATGCTCTGGCTCGGCGAAGACCCGGAGACCGGGGTACGCATCGAGCAATACCTCGCGACGTTTCCCGGCGACCGCGAGCTGGAGGCCAAGATGCGCGCCTCGCAGCGCGGCATGGCCCCCGGTCAGGAGGCGCGCCTGCTGGCCTGGGGAGACGTCGATCGCCGGAATTACGCCGAGGCCGAGCGGCAGTTCAACGCCGCCATCGCCCTCGATGGCAACGATGCCGAGGCGGTGCTGGGCCTCGCGGTGCTTCGCAAGATCCAGAACCGGATGGGGGAGGCCCAGCGGCTGCTGGAGCGCGCCATCGCGCTGTCGCCCGACCGTGCCGAGGAATTCACCCGCTCCGTCGGCGACCTCACGCCCTATCAGAATCTGCGCGGCGGCGGGGGCAGCGGCGGCCGGATCGCGGTGGGCCCGTCCGTCCTGGGCTGGCGTGCCTTGACGAGCGGCGACCTGGACGGGGCGGATCGCTTCGCGCGCCGGGCCCTCTCCGGCCGGGGCCAGGAGCGTCTGGACGCGGAGATGATCCTCGGCCAGGTGGCATTGCAGCGCCAGGACTTCATCACGGCGGAGGCGCGGTTCCGCAACGCGTTGGCGCTGCGCCCGAACCTGCGCGACGCGCAGACGGGCCTGTACTTCGCGCTGACCGGGCAGAACCGGATCGCCGAGGCGGACGCGCTGCAGCGCGAGGCGGGCCTCTCGATCGCCGGCGCCGGCGCTGCGCGGGCCGTCGCCCTGCGCGACCGCGCGACCCTGATCGACGACCCCGAGCAACGGCTGGCGGCGCTGCGGCAGGCGCTGACGGCCGATCCGGGCAACGCCTGGGTCCGGATGGACGTCGTGCGTCAGCTCCGGGCCCTGGACCGGCTGGAGGAGGCACGCGCCCTCCAGGCCCAGATGGAGCAGGACACCTCGTCCGAGGCGTCCACGGCCGCGGCCCTGCTGGCCATGGAGGACGAGCGCTACGGTGCCGTGGTGGCGCTGCTGGACCGGGTGCCGGTGCGGCTGCGCAACAGCGACACGAATCGCCTGCTGGCCACTGCGCGGCGTGAATACGAGGTGCGCCAAGTGGAGCGGCAGGTGCGCGAGGGCCGCCCCGGCGCCGCCGACGCGCTGCTGGCGCTGGCCAACCGGCGCGACCCCAGCTTCGCCAGCGGCCCGGCCGTGGTGC
>JAQGHZ010000409.1 GCA_028291485.1 Rubritepida sp.
AGCGGCGGCGCGTGGTGCAGCCCGTCACGCATCCCTCGCGCATGTCCGAGCTCACGCCTGTCATGACGGAAGTCGCGCAGGAGTGGCGCGCGCATTGGGAGGCGCGGCCCGACGGCACGTCCTTCGACCTGCTGGCCGAGATGGGCCACTTCACCGCGGAGGTCATCTGCCGCACGCTCTTCGGCAGCGCGCTCGGACGCGACGGCGCGATGCAGGTCGTGCGCTCCTTCGCGGCCTATCAGTCGAAGATCGGCAACATGGACCTGGTCTCACTCTTCGGCCTGCCGGACTTCATCCCCCGGCTGCCGAGTTTTCGGGTCGGCGGCGAGGTGAAGAAGATCCACTCCGTCGTGGATGGGCTGATCGCCGACATCCTCGCCGGCCGCGCGGGGCAGGGCTCGCTCATCGCCAGCATGAACAAGGGCTCGGGCATGAACGCGCGCGCCTTCCGCAACGAGGCCATCACCCTCTTCATGGCGGGGCACGAGACGACGGCGAACACGCTCTCCTGGGCCTGGTTCCTGCTCTCCGAGGCGGATTGGGCGGAGGCGCGCTTCCATGTCGAGATCGATTCCGTGCTGGGTGGCCGCGCCCCCGACTTCGAGGACCTGCCGAACCTGCCCTACACGCGCGCCGTGGTGGAGGAGACGCTGCGCCTCTTCCCGCCCGTGCCCATGCTGGTGCGCCGCGCTTCCGAGACGGTGATGGTGGAGGGCATCGAGGTGCCGAAGGGCGCCGTGGTCGGCGCCTCGCCCTGGCTCGTGCATCGCCATATCAGCCATTGGGAGGCACCGGACGAGTTCCGGCCGGAACGCTTCCTGCCCGGCGCGCCGGCACCGGCGAAATACACCTACCTGCCCTTCAGCCTGGGCCCGCGCGTCTGCACGGGGCAGCATTTCGGGCTCTACGAGGCGATGCTGTGCCTGGCCACGCTGGGCCAGCGCTTCCGGCTGCGCGGCGTGCCGGGGCAGCGCGCCTATCCGGTCTGCCGGCTCACGCTGCGGCCCGGCGATACGCTGCCGATGGTGCTGGAGCGGCGCGGGTGAAGAAGCGCCTGCTGGACGCCTTCGATCGCCTCTCCATCGCCTGGATGCGGCACGCCCCCTGGCCGCTCGCCGATGCCTATGCGCGCCTCGTGGCCCGCAGGATCGCGCCGAGGCTCTACACGGCGGCGACGCAGCGCGCGCGGGTGAATTTTTCACGCCTCCGGCCGGACCTCGATGCCGAAGCGGCGGTGGCCGAGATGTGGGACAACACGGCGCGCAGCTTTCTCGAAGTGCCGCGCGCGATCCGGCTCTTCGACGAGGGGCGCGTCGAGGTTCAAGGCACGGAGCACTTGTCCCGACGTCCGTTGATCGTCGCCGCGCTGCATCTCGGAAATTGGGAGATGGTGGGCCTCGCGATGGTGCGCGCCGGCGCGCCGCCCGTCGCCTTCTACCAACCGCCCAGCAGCGACCTGCGCACGCGCACCGTGGTCGCCGAGCGCCTCAAGGGCGGCGGCCGGCTGCTGCCGCTGGGCCGCGATGCCGCGCGGCCGGCGATGAGCGCCCTACTGCGCGACCGCGACGTGCTGCTGGTCTTCCCGGACGAGCACCAGCACGGCCGGGTCGCCGCGCCGAGCCTGGGTCGCGGCCCGCGCCAGGGCGGCAACATCGAATATGCGGCGCGGCTGGCGCGGGCGACGGGCGCGCCGATCGTGCTGGGCTGGTGCCGGCGCCGGCCCGGCACGCGGTTCCGCGTGGAGTACCTGGCACCGCTGGAGGTGCCGCGCACCGCCGACCGCGAGGCGGATGTCCGGGCGGGGACGGCCGCCCTGGACGCGCTGATCGAGCCGGTGGTCCTCGCGAACCTGCCGCAATGGCTGATGCTGCCGGACTGGAAGCCGGAAGGCTGACGCGCGCGACGCGACAAATCTCGCCCTCGCGAGGCTCCCGAATTCGTGATTTCATGCGGCATCACACTTGTGTAACGGGAGGGGATCATGCCTGTCCGCGGCGGACACTCTTTGCCGAATGCCCTGCGCCAGCGGCTGGAGCGCAGTTTCGGCGCCGACCTCTCCTCGGTGCGCGTGCATCGCTGCACCTCGGCGCGGCGCATCACCGAGGATTTCGGCACGCGCGCCTGCGCCGTGGAAGGCACGATCCTGCTCGGCGGCGAGGTGCCTGCCGCGGTCCTGGCGCATGAGGTCGTGCATCTTCTCCAGGGGCGCCTGTCCGGGGGCGGCACGGTCGCCGCCGCGGAGGAGGAGGCGCATCGCCTGGCGGGCCGTGCCTGCGCCGGCCTGCCCTGCCGCGTCACGGTCCCCGCCGCTGCGGCGCAGCCGCTCTGCTGGGAGGAGGCGGGCCACTACTACACGATCTACTACACCGCGCTCGCCTGCGGCCTGCCGAACCACCTGGCCATGCGCATCGCCTTCTGGGCGCAGTTCCCGGACGAGGTCTCCGAGCTCGACGCCGTGAAGGCCGGCTTCGATATCCCGCGCGCGGGCGTTGGGGCCTTCACGCACTGGGTCGGGTCGGGCTTCGGCGTCCCCGATGCGCTCCAGGACATGTATGTCGAGGTCAACAACGGTGTTTCCAGCCTTTACGGCGGCTACGGCCGCATGGCGCCGGTGGCGCACGACACCTACAAGGATTTGCAGGTCAATCTCGACGTGCAGCGCGGCCTTCATTGCCTGACCGGCGCCTCCTGGGAGGTCGAGACCAGGCGGCGCACGGAGATCAGCATCAAGGCGGCGCTGGAGAACGACGATTATTTCGAGTTCGGCGTCTCGCTGCATTGCTATGGCGACAGCTTCGCCCATCGGGATCATGATACGGGCAAGATGTATCCCAGCGTGGTCGGCCACGGGATTGAAACCCAGTTCACGCGATCGGCGGGAGACGAGGCCTCGAAGATGCTGCACGCCCATCATCCCGACGCCCTGTCGCCGGCGCGGCGGCGGGAGTTCACCAGCTATGTGCAGGGCCTCCACGGATTGTTCTCGACCTGCTTTCCGCAATTCAAGAATCA
>JAQGHZ010000427.1 GCA_028291485.1 Rubritepida sp.
CCACCACGCCAGCTAACAAGTTCTTCTCGTTGCAAAGTGAGCCCATTGACGCTCGCTTCACCGATGCCGACGATCTGCCGCGCCTCGCCGCCAAGAGCGGGGCAAGGAGGAACAAGTCGATGCGACCCTTTCGGCGCCGCCACGCGGCGCTTTTCGGATTAGGCACTCTCGCCGCGCCATGCTTGGCCCGGGGGCAATCTTATCCGATACGCCCCATCCGCATCGTCATCCCCTATGCCGCCGGAGGCGGTGCCGATGCAGTCGGCCGGCTGTTCTATGCGCGACTCTCCCAGATATTCGGCCAGCCGATCGTCATCGAGAACCGCGGCGGTGGCGCTGGCACCATTGGCGCCAATGCCATCGCCCACGCTGCGAATGACGGCTACGCGCTGCTGCACGACACCTCGTCCTTCGCGGTGAATCCCTTCCTGCTTCCGAACCTGCCCTACGATGCCGTGCGCGACTTCGAGCCGGTCTTCCTGGCCGCCATGGTGCCGATCATGCTCGCCGTCCATCCCTCGGTGGAGGCGCGCACGGTCCCGGAGATGATCGATCTGGTGAAGCGCACGCCGGGCGGCGTCGAATGCGGCAGTTCCGGCAATGGCACGATGCACCACCTCTCGCTGGAGCTGTTCCGCCTGCGCACCGGCGTGCAGCTGAACCACGTGCCCTATCGCGGCGGCGCGCCGGAAATGACCGACCTCGTCGGCGGCCAGATCAAATATGCCTTCGTGGACGGAACCGCGGCCCTACCTTTCCTCCGCGCCGGCCAGATCCGCGCGCTCGCCCACACCGCCACGGGCCGCCTCGCCGCAGTGCCGGACCTGCCGGCTATGTCGGACTACATCCCGGGGTTCGAGGCGGTGCTATGGAACGCGCTCTTCGCTCCGGCCGGAACGCCTGAGCCGGTGATCCGGCGCCTCAACGCCGAGCTGAACGGGATGCTGCGTGATCCCGCCTTTGTCGAGCGGCTGGACGGGCTGAATATGGCCACCCGCCCAAACACCCCGGCGGAGTTCCGCGCCTTCCTGGTCGCCGAGATGCAGCGCTGGGGTACTGTGGTTCGGGAAGCGCGGATAACCGTGGGTTGATCTTCGCACCGGGCAATGGCGAGGGGCCGGGGGTCCCTGGCGGGGAGACAGGCGGCAAAGAGCACAGGCATGACCGCGAGGAGAAGGTGCATCGACAGATCACGTTCTCACTGCCGCCTGGCGCTGGGATAGGGAATACCCTGGCTGCCCTCCAGCGGAGCACCAGGCTGCAGCGCTTTCGCCCTGCCTCAACATGGCGGTGCGTCGCCACCGATGGTGCCTATGATACCTATGCTTTCCCTGGGCCGAGCGGCTTAAGCGCGCATCTGTCCGTGTGCCCCCGCCGTCACTCCGCCTGCAGCGCCCCGCGTGCGCCCATGTCGGCCCAGCGGGCGATCTCATTGTGGATCAGAGACGCGAAATCGGCCCGACTGCCTCCGACCAGCTCATAGTTCAGCGCACGCAGCCGCTCCGCCACCGCGGGCGCGTGCACGCCGGCCACCAGCAGCGCGTGCAACCGGTCCAGCACCGCCTCCGGGACGCCCGCCGGCGCCACCATGCCCCACCAGCCGACCTGGTCCACCGCCGGCAGGCCAGCCTCGCGGAAGCTCGGCACCTCCGGCAGCAGCGCGCTGCGCGCCGGCGAGGTGATGGCCAGCGCCTTCACCCGCCCGGCCTGCAGGTGCGCCAGCGAGGACGGCACGGAGATGAAGCCATACTGGATCTCGCCGCCCACAAGCGCGACGATCTCCGGCCCGCCGCCACGGTACCCGACCGGCGTCATCTCCAGCCCGCTCGCCACCAGAAATTGCACCATCGCCAAATGGTTCGGACTGCCGATGCCGGCATGCGCGAGACTGACCGAGCCCGGCCGCTGCCGAGCCTGTTCCAGGACGTCGGCGACGCTTTCCGCCGGTGCCGCCGGGTGCTTCACCAGCACCACTGGCGCCTGCACCAGCACGCCGAGCGGCGCCAGGTCCTTTTCGGTGTCGAACGGCATGCGGCCGCGCAGCATGGTCGGATTCACCGACAGCGCGTTGTCGACGGTGCTGATCGTGTAGCCATCGGCCGGGGCGATCGCCACCGCATGCGTGCCGGGCACCGTGGCGCCGCCGGCGCGGTTCTCGACGATGAAGCTCTGGCCGGATTCCCTGGTGGCGTGCTGCGCCACCAGCCGGCCGACGATGTCGCTGGCGCCGCCGGCGGCATAGGGCACGATGATGCGCACCGGCCGCATCGGAAAGCCGGCCTGGGCCAGCGCCGGGGCGGGCAGCGGCGTGGCGGCCAGCAAACTCAGTGCACCGCGTCGTGTCATGCCCATGTTCGAGCCCTCCCTGTCATTTGGCACGCTGGCCTACTGCCGCGGCGGTCCAGCGTGCCGGAAACCGGTCCGGCCGGCGAGTCGTTCGGAAGCACCGGCCAGGGAGGCCGCGATGTCCGACTTCATGGGTCAATTCCGGAAGGGCCTCGAAGAGGAGATGGAGCGCCGCTGGCTCACATCGAGCCTCGCCGAATGGCTGGACACCCCACGCCCAAGTCAGCGCCATGCTGGGGCACCAGACGATCAACTGGGTGAAGGCGGCCGCGGCATTCGGTCAGCACGGTCTGAAGGACCGGCTCGGGGCCGAGCCCACGGCCGAGACCTGGCACCGAGTAGAGACCCGCCGCCGCGAAGGCTTGAAGCTCCGGCGGTCGAAGGGAAGAGCGCATGACGCCCGAGCGCAATTCAGGCCATGCCATCGATGTGGCGCCTGAGATGACGACCGACGAATGGCAGAGCCGGTACGGAAAACCGCGCGAACCCTGATCTGCACGACTCAATCGCAGCATGTCTCCAGCATGCGCCGACAGCGAAATGCACGCGCAAGTGCCGGACCACCGCACTTCCGGTCGGGAGGCTGATCCCGCCAACGAGTTGGAGACACTCCCTGGCTCTCCGGCGTATGGTGCTCCTGGGCCCGGCCGAGCGATGGCCGGGCGCGATCGGCTACGGGAGGCGTCCATGACGGAAGCTGCTAACACAAAGTCGTTCGACTTCGCCGACCTCAAGCGGGCGATGGAAGAGAGCGACGCTGACCTGCTGATGCGGCTTTACGCTGATGATGCCGAGATGGTGATCGTGGACCGTAACCAGCCGCCGAGCACGCCGATGCGGCTCACCGGCAAGGAAAAGATCGAGACGTTCTGGCGCGACGTCTGCGGGCGCGCGATGCGCCATAGCATAGGCGACGAAGTTGTTGGTCCGGACCGGGTGGCCTTCGTTGAGCAGTGCACATACCCGGACGGTTGCCGCGTGATGGCGGCCATGACCCTGACCCTGCGCGATGGGCGAATCGCGCGCCACCTCACTGTGCAGGCATGGGACGAAGTGAGTCGCGCGACGAACTGACAAGCACCTCGGACGCGGTTCAAGAGCGTCGTTTACAGACGCCGGGATCAAGCTGCTCCAGCGCCAGTCGCGTCTCGTCCACAGTCATGGCCGGCTCGAAGGCCCGTGCGGTGCGCCACGTCCCGAGCACGACCTCCGGTTGACGGAGCAGCCCACGGACCTGCTCGACGACGGCTCCCTCGATCTCCGCCGCGGAGATACGTGCGATCGGCGGCCCGTCTGCAGCGCTGCCCTTCAGCACCGACTGGCTCACGTAATACCGATACTGTTGCCCGCGACGCCCGCGTGTGTGTGTCGGCGACATGGCACGCCATCACTTCCGAAGAGCAGGCCTCGCAGCAGTGCGGGCGTCTGGCAGCGCGTGTGGTTGATGGCGGCGCACTCCTGGAGCCAGGCCAAGTAGCTCCAGCTCGCTTCCCGCCCGCCAGTCCCCAAAGACCGAGAGGTTCCCCGTGTCAGTCCCGATCGGTGGCGAACAGGGGTCCGAGAAGGCAAGGCGCCCGACACCACGCGCGCGGCAAGCTGCTCGGCCGTCTGGACACGGTCGGCGAGATCACCGAGACCTGCTAGCCGTTGTCCATCTGGCGCGGCGACACGCATGATGACCCACCAATCGGGAGGGAGACCGCCATGGCGCTGCTGATCTACGGCCTGGATACGGAAGAAATCGGCAGCACGCAAAGCTGGCACGACACGCTCGCCGAACTGCTTCCCCAGCTGGACATCCGCATCTTCCCCCATGTCGGGAACACGTCCGAGATCACTTACCTGGCGTTCATGCGGCCCGACTTTGACGCGATCCCGCCGCTGCCAAACCTCAGGGCGATGTTCAGCCGTTCGGCCGGTGTCGAGGCATTCATCGACCATCCGAAATTGCCAAAGGCGCCGCTCGGCAAAATCGAGCCGGCGGACGGCGATCCGATGATGACCGAATACGTCATCATGCACGTGCTGCGCCTTCACCGCGAGATGCCGCTCTATCAACAGGCCCAGGCCAGGTGCGAGTGGCTACGCCGGCCCATGATCCGGCCGGACGAGCGCCGCATCGGCTTTCTCGGATTCGGCCTGATGGCGAAGGCGCCGGCGCTGGTGCTGAAATCGCTCGGCTTCCCCGTATCGGCCTGGGTGCGCAATCCGAAGCCGGATGCCGAGATCCCGATCTTTCATGGTCCGGATCAGTTCGATGCCTTCATGCGCCAGATCGATATCGCGGTCTGCCTCTTGCCGCTGACTCGCGAGACCGAGGGCATCCTATGCGCCCGCACATTCGCACTGATGCCGAGGGGCGCGATGGTCATCAATATCGGACGCGGCAGGCATCTCGTGCATGCCGACCTGCTGGCCGCGCTCGACTCCGGCCAGCTCTCCTACGCCGCGCTTGATGCGTTGTATCCTGAGCCTTTGCCGTCGGACAGTCCGCTATGGCTGCATCCGAAGGTGACGGTCATGCCGCATGTCGCGCGTCGACCGACCGTACGGCAGCTTGGCAACGAGATCGCGGCGAACATCAGGAGCATCGAGGCCGGCGGCGGTCTCCTGCAGGAAATCGACAAGACGATGGGGTATTGACCGGGATGGTGGCTCGGGTGGCGGCTCTCGCCATCACCCACGCCACGGTCCTATGCGTCCAGGCGCCAGCGCCCCGCGGCGCCGGCACGCCTCCGTCGAGCCGTGCCGATCAGGCGACTTCCGGCAACCGGTCGAGGTACTTGTCGAGCGTGATCGGGTAGTCGCGCACGCGCACGCCCGTGGCGTTGTAGATGGCGTTGGCCACTGCCGCCGCCACACCACACAGGCCCAGTTCGCCCACACCCTTGGCCTTCATGGGAGAGGACATCTCGTCGACCTCGTCGAGAAAGATCACCTCCTGGTGCGGGATGTCGGCATGCACCGGCACCTCGTAGCCGGCGAGGTCGTGGTTGACGAAGAAGCCGCGGCGCTTGTCCAGCGCCAGTTCCTCCACCAGCGCGCCCCCCACGCCCATCGTCATCGCGCCGATGACCTGGCTGCGCGCCGTCTTGGGATTGAGGATGCGCCCCGCGGCGCAGACCGCCAGCATCCGCCGCACCCGGACTTCGCCGGTCGCGGCATCGACGCCGACCTCGACGAAATGGCCCGCGAAGGTGGATTCCTGGAACCTCTTGGCCAGGTCTCCGAACTCGATCGTGTCCTCCGCCACGAGGCCGCTTTCGCCCGCAGCCTCGGCCAACGAGACCTGCCGGTTGCCCGTGCGCACCTGGCCATCCTCGAACACGGCGTCGGCGGAGTTGAGGCCGATCTTCTGGGCCACGGTTTCGCGCAGCTTCACGCAGGCGGCGTAGACACCGGCCGTGGAGCTGTTGCCACCCCATTGCCCGCCAGAGCCGGCGGAGGCCGGGAAGGCGGAATCGCCCAGTCGTACCACCACCTTGTCCATCGCGACGCCCATCATCTCCGCCGCCGTCTGCGCGATGATGGTGTAGCTGCCGGTGCCGATGTCGGTCATGTCGGTCTCGACCGTCACCACGCCCTGGCCATCCAGACGCACGCGCGCGCCGGAACGCATCACGACGTTGTTGCGGAAGCCCGAGGCCATGCCCATGCCGACCAGCCATTGCCCTTCCCGCCGCGTGCCGGGACGGGCACTGCGCCCGACCCAGCCGAAGCGCTCCGCGCCCAAGCGCAGGCATTCGACCAGCTGGCGACGCGAAAAAGGCCGATCGGGATTGGAGGGATCCACCTGCGTGTCGTTGATCGCGCGGAACTCGACCGGGTCCATCCCCAGCTTCTCCGCCATCTCGTCCATGGCGATTTCCAGCGCCATCAGCCCCGGCGCCTCGCCCGGGGCGCGCATGGAGTTGCCTTCCGTCAGGTCCAGCTGCGCCAGCCGGGTGCCGGTCAGCCGGTTGGCGCCGGCATAGAGAAGACGCGTCTGCTCGACCGCGTTCTCCGGATGGCCCCCGAGCAGGTTGCCGGACCAGCTCTCATGGCCGATGGCACTGATCTTGCCGTCCTGCGTCGCGCCGATACGGATGCGCTGGATGGTCGCCGCCCGGCGCGTGGTGTTGTTGGGGATCAGCGGCCGCGTCAGCGCCACCTTGACCGGACGCCGGGCCGCGCGCGCGCCCAGCGCCGCAAGCACGGCATCGGTACGCAGCCATAACTTGCCGCCGAAGCCGCCGCCGATGAAGGGCGAGATCAGCCGCACCTTTTCCTTCGGCATATTCAGCGTCCTCGCCAGGTCGCCGGTGCTCCAGTCGATCATCTGGTTCGACGTCCAGACCACCACCCGGTCGCCGTCCCAGGCCGCGAGGGAGGCATGCGGCTCCATCATCGAATGGGACTGGTCCGGCGTGGTGTAGGTGGCGTCCAGCTGCACCGGCGCGGCGGCGAAGGCATGGGCGAAGTCGCCCACCCTCGCGTCGGGCGTGGCCTGCGAGGGGCCAAGGCCCGCCGCCTTCGCGCCCGCGAGGTCGAAGGCGCCCTGGCTCTCGGCGTAATCGACCTTCACCAGATACGCCGCGGCACGCGCCTGCTCGAAGGTCGCAGCGACGACGATTGCGATGGCCTGATGGTAGTGTTCGACCTCCGGCCCGCCCAGCAGCTTCGCCACGTTGTAATTGCCCTTGCCGAGCGGGCCCGCATTCTCGGCGGTGACGATGGCCAGCACGCCTGGCGCGGCGCGTGCCGCGCTCAGGTCCATGGCCGTGATGCGGCCTTTGGCGATGGCTGCGCCGATGACGTAGCCATAGGCCTGGTTCGGCACGGCATCGTGCCGCTCATAGGCATAGGGCGCGCGGCCGGTGGTCTTCAGCGGGCCGTCGATGCGGTTCAGTGGATGGCCGACGACCTGCATCTGGTCGATCGGATTGGTGGTGGCGGGGGTGTCGAACTTCATCGTCTCAGCCCCTGGCCTGCGCCAGCACCGCGCCCAGCGTGCGCTCCACCAGCGGGATCTTGAATGCGTTCTCGTGGGTCGGCCTGGCGCCGTCCAGGATCGCCGCCGTGGCCGCCCTAGCGCCGCGCGGCAATTCGGCCTCGGCCGCTTCCACCCGCCAGGGCTTGGGCGCCACGCCACCCAGGGCGACGCGCCCCGTGCCGTCGCGCTGGACGATTGCGGCGACCGAGACGAGGGCGAAGGCGTAGGAGGCGCGGTCGCGCACCTTGCGATAGATGTGGGTGCCGCCGACCGGCGGCGGCAGCGTCACCGCGGTGATCAGCTCGCCACGCTCCAGCGCCGTCTCGACATGCGGCGTGTCGCCCGGCAGGCGATGGAACTCGGCGATGGGAATGCTGCGCGTCGTGCCATCCGGCTTCACCGTCTCCACCACCGCACCCAGCGCACGCATGGCCACCGCCATGTCGCCCGGATTGGTGGCGATGCAGGCCTCGCTGCTGCCCACCACCGCCAGTGGCCGGCTGAAGCCGCCGATGGCCGCGCAGCCGCTGCCGGGCTGGCGCTTGTTGCAGGGCTGGTTGGTGTCATAAAAATAGGGGCAGCGGGTGCGCTGCATCAGGTTACCGGCCGTGGTCGCCTTGTTGCGGAGCTGGCCCGAGGCACCCGCGAGCAGGGCGCGGGAGAGCAAGGCGTAGTCGCGCCGGACGCGCGCATCCGCTGCCAGGTCGGTGTTGCGCACCAGGGCGCCGATCCGCAGCCCGCCCTCCTGCGTCGCTTCGATGCTGTCGAGCGCGAGGCCGTTGACGTCGATCAGGTGCGTCGGCGTCTCGATCTGCAGCTTCATCAGGTCCAGCAGGTTGGTGCCGCCGGCGATGAACCGGGCACCCTGCACGCGGGCGGCCGCGGCCGCGGCTTCGGCAGGCGAGCCGGCGCGCTCATAGGTGAAGGGTTTCATGCCTGCCTCCCGGCGACCTCGGTGATCGCATCGACGATGTTGGAATAGGCGCCGCAACGGCAGATGTTCCCGCTCATCCGCTCACGGATCTCCTCCGGAGTGACGCGCGGCTGTGCGTTCAGATCGGCGCTGACGTGGCTCGGGATACCTGCCTTGATCTCCTCCAGTATCGCGACGGAGGAGCAGATCTGGCCGGGCGTACAGTAGCCGCACTGGTAGCCATCATGCCGGACGAAGGCGTCCTGCATCGGGTGCATGCTCTCGGGCGAGCCCAGACCCTCGATGGTGGTGACCTCATTGCCCTCGTGCATCACGGCCAGTGACAGGCAGGAGTTGATGCGGCGGCCATTGACCATCACCGTGCAGGCGCCGCATTGGCCATGGTCGCAGCCCTTCTTGCTTCCCGTCAGCTGCAGGTGCTCGCGCAGCGCGTCCAGCAGGGTCGTGCGGGTATCGAGACTCAGTGCAACGGCCTGGCCGTTCACAGTGAACGAGACCTTGGTCATGGCGTGTGCTCCGTTGTCGTCTGTCACTCCGGACGGACCAGGGGATTGCGCGCCGGCCGGCGCCGTGGCGGCGAGGGTCGCGCTGGCCGCGGCGCCGGCCAGAAGGGGGCGACGTGGGAGCTTGAAATCATCGGGGCTTCGCATGCGATGTGACCCATTGTTGTTGATGTGACCGAATTGAAAGGGACCACAGGCGCTCACTGTGAGATCCACCAAGCTGCAGCCAAGGCTCCGGAGGGGACACCGCCGTGGTGCCGCTCCCCTTCAGGCGACCTGGACCGCAAGGGTCTCGATCACGTTGCGCATGAACCAGCACCGTTCCAGTTGGTGGCTG
>JAQGHZ010000491.1 GCA_028291485.1 Rubritepida sp.
ATGGCGCCCAGGTGGTCGGCTTCGGCGAGGATCCTGCCTCCACCGCAAGGCTGGTCGCCTATCGGGGCACGGATGCGGCCGGCGAGGCCGAGTTCGACCTGTCCGGACGCCACGTCCTGCTGCGCCTCGAGCAGCCCGGCAAGCACATGGCGATCAACGCCCTGGCGGCGCTGGCCGCTATCCAGGCCGCGGGCGGCGATGCCGGCCTGGCCGCCGCCGCGCTCTCGGGCTTCGGCGCCGGCGCCGGGCGCGGCGAGATGCGCCGCATCTCCACGCCGGACAACGGCACCGCCCTGCTGCTGGACGAGAGCTACAACGCCTCGGACAGCGCCGTGCGCGCCGCCTTCGCCGTGCTGAAGCAGCAGAAGGCGAAGCGCCGCATCGCCGTCCTGGGCGACATGCTGGAGATGGGAGAGTTCGGCCCCGCCCTGCACGAGGCGCTGGCCTCCGATGCGGCCAGCGCGGCCGATCTGGTCTATGCCTGCGGGCCACTCATGGGGCATCTCTTCGCCGCCCTGCCGGACTCCCACCGCGGGGCGCACACACAGGATGCCGCGAGCCTCGCACCCATTGTCGCCGCCGCGCTCCGCGACGGCGACGCGGTGCTGGTGAAGGGATCGCTCGGCATGCGCATGGCCGAGATCATTCGCGCGATCACGGGTGCCGAGACGAATGGCACCGAGAGGAAGACTGCATGATTCCCCTGTTGCTCGGCCCGCTGGCCGACGACTTTATTTTGTTCAATCTGGCACGCTACACCACCTTCCGGGCGGGTGCCGCCTGCATGACCGCGCTCTTCATCGCGCTCGTCTTCGGCAAGAGGATCATCGACTGGCTGCGCACCTTCCAGCCCAATGGCCAGCCCATCCGTGAGGACGGGCCCGAGAGCCACCTCCTCACCAAGAAGGGCACGCCCACCATGGGCGGCGTGCTGATCCTGCTCTCGCTGACGCTCTCCGTGCTGCTCTGGGCCGACCTGCGCAACGGCTTCACCTGGGCCGTGCTCTTCGTGACGCTGGGCTATGGCTGCCTGGGCTTCGTGGACGACTGGCTGAAGGTCACCAAGCGCAACAGCAAGGGCGTCTCCGGCAAGCAGAAGCTGATCGCGCAGGGCGCCATCGCGCTGGGCGCGGCGATCTGGTTCTCGCTGATGCTGCCCGAGCCGCTCTCCACCACCATGGCCGTGCCCTTCCTGAAGGACACGCTGGTGCCGCTCGGCCTCGCCTTCCCCTTCGTCGCCATGTTCGTGATGATGGGCGCCAGCAACGCCGTGAACCTGACGGACGGGCTGGACGGGCTGGCCATCGTGCCCGTCATGATCGCCTCGGCCGTCTTCGCGCTGATCGCCTATCTCGTCGGCAACCGCGTCTTCGCCGACTACCTCCAGCTGCACGGCGTGCAGGGCGCGGGCGAGCTCGCGGTCTTCTGCTCGGCGCTGATCGGCGCCTCGCTCGGCTTCCTCTGGTTCAACGCGCCGCCGGCCGCCGTCTTCATGGGCGACACGGGCAGCCTCGCGCTGGGCGGCGCGCTGGGGGCCGTGGCGGTGGCGACCAAGCACGAGATCGTGCTGGCCATCGTGGGCGGGCTGTTCGTCGTCGAGACGCTGTCGGTCATCATCCAGGTCTTCTGGTTCAAGCGGACCGGCCGGCGGGTCTTCCTCATGGCGCCGCTGCACCACCATTTCGAGAAGAAGGGCTGGGCCGAGCCCACCATCGTGATCCGTTTCTGGATCATCGCGATGGTGCTGGCGCTGGTCGGGCTCTCGACGTTGAAGATCCGATGATGGCGCCATTCGCGCAGCAGCGGATTGCGGTGGTGGGGCTCGGCAAGGCCGGGCTCCCGGCCGCGCGCCGCCTGCGCGAATGGGGCGCCGAAGTCACGGCCTGGGACGACAAGGCAGCAGGACGTGAGGAGGCCGTGGCGGCCGGCTTGGATGTGGCTGATCCGGCTTCGGATTTCACCTACGACGCCTTGCTGCTTTCGCCGGGCATTCCGCACACCCTGCCGCGCGTCCATCCCGCCGCCGCGGCGGCGCGTGCGGCGGGCAAGCCCATCCTGGTCGACGTGGAATTCCTCTACCGCGCGGTCCGCGCCGCCGGCAGCCAGGCGCGCTTCGCCGGCATCACCGGCACCAACGGCAAGAGCACGACGACGGCGCTGCTCGCGCATCTGATCGCGCGGGCCGGAATCCCCATGCAGGTGGGCGGCAACCTCGGTCCCCCGGCGCTGGACATGCCCATCCTGAGCGACGAGGGCATCTATGTCCTCGAAATGTCGTCCTACATGCTGGAGCGAATCGAGTCGCTTCGATTCAACTGTGCAACCATGCTGAATCTCAGCGCCGACCATCTCGACCGCCATGGCGACATGGACGGGTACCGTGCCGCCAAGGCGCGCATCTTCGCGACCCAGCTCGCCGGGGACACGGCGGTGCTCGGCATGGACGACCCCGGGACGGCCAGCCTGCGCGACGATCTGGCCGCTGATGTCATCCCCATCTCCGCGCACACGGCGCATCCTGGCGGCTTCTGGGCCACCGGCAGCCTGTTGCGCGACGAGCGCGGCCTGATCGCCGACCTCTCCACCTGCCCCACGCTGCCCGGCGCACACAACGCCCAGAACGCCGCCGCCGCCTGCGCCATGGCGGTCTCGCTCGGCCTGCGCCGCAACGATCTGGCCGACGGGCTGCGCTCCTATCCCGGCCTGCCGCACCGTCAGGAGGTCGTCGGCAATATTCGCGGCGTGCGCTTCGTGAACGACAGCAAGGCCACCAACGCCGACAGCGCCGCCAAGGCGCTGGCCAGCTACGACCGCGTCGTCTGGATCGCCGGCGGCATGGGCAAGGAGGGCGGCATCGCGCCGCTGGTGCCGCTCTTCCCACGCATCGCCACGGCCTTCCTCATCGGCCAGGATGCCGGGATCTTCGCCGCGACGCTGGCCGAGCACGGCGTGCCGCATCGCCGGCTCGACACGCTGGCCGAGGCCGTGCCGGCCGCCGCGGCCGCCGCCTTCGCCGGCGCCGCCGACGTGGTCCTGCTCTCGCCCGCCGCCGCCTCCTGGGACCAGTTCACCGGCTTCGACCAGCGCGGCGACCATTTTCGGTCGCTCGTGCACAACCTTTTCAGAGGGCAGCACCTGTCCGGAGGGGATGCCTGATGGCCGTCTCGCGTAACGACACCTCGCTTCTCGGCCGCTGGTGGTGGAGCGTGGACCGCTGGACGCTCGCCGCGCTGATGGCGCTGATCGCCATCGGCTATGTGATGATGCTCTCCGCCTCGCCAGCCGTGGCCGAGCGCATCGGCGCCTCGTCGCGCCACATGTTCCTGCTGCGCCAGGTCTTCTACTCGGCCATCGCGGTGGCGGTGATGATCGCCTGCTCGCTCTGCACGCCGCGCTGGGTGCTACGCCTCGCGCTGCTCGGCGCGATCGGCGCCCTGGTGCTGACGGCGGCGACGCTGGTGATCGGCGTCGAGATCAAGGGCGCGCGGCGCTGGCTGCCCATCCCAGGCCTCTCGCTGCAGCCCTCGGAGTTCCTCAAGCCCTGCCTCGCGGTGGCCTGCGGCTGGCTGATCGCCGAGGGCCGGCGCTCGCGCTTCTTCCCCGGGCTTACCATCTCCCTCTGCCTGATCGGCATGGTCTGCCTGCTGCTGAAGCAGCAGCCCGACATCGGCATGCTCGCCGTCATCGTGATGGTCTTCCTCGCGCAGGTCTTCGTCTCGGGCATCAACCTGTTCTGGGTGATGATCGCCGGTCTCGCGGTGCCGCTGTTCGGCGTGCTGGCCTATATGTTCCAGCCGCACGTGCGCAGTCGCGTGCAGCGCTTCCTCGACCCCGACGCGGGCGACAACTTCCAGATCCGCATGTCGCTGGAAGCCTTCGGCAACGGGGGCCTGCTGGGCCGCGGCCCCGGCGAGGGCCGCGTGAAGGACGTGCTGCCCGACGCCCATGCCGACTTCGTCTTCCCCGTGGTGGGCGAGGAGTTCGGCCTGGTCGTCTGCCTCGTGATCCTGGCCATCTTCGCCTTCGTGGTGATCTGCGGCCTCTTCCGCCTGCGCAACGAGCGCGATCCCTACGTGACGCTGGCCGCGACCGGCCTGCTGACGCAGTTCGGGCTGCAGGCCTTCATCAACATGGGCAGCTCGCTGCACCTCATCCCGACCAAGGGCATGACCCTGCCCTTCGTGAGCTATGGCGGCTCCTCCGTGATCGCGCTGGCCCTCGGCATGGGCTTCCTGCTCGCGCTGACGCGGCGGCGCACGGCGCGGGCCGAGGATTCGCAACCCTTCCTGCCAGCCGGCGGTCGCCTGCCGGTCATGACATGAGAGGTCCCTCGGTGCGCCCCATCGCGATCGCGGCCGGTGGAACGGGCGGTCATCTCTTCCCGGCCGAGGCCCTGGCGGCCGAGCTCACGGCCCGTGGCGAGCGCATCGTGCTCTTCACGGATTCCCGCTCGGCGGCCTTCGACAGCCCGGCCTTCGCCAATGCCGAGCGCTTCGTGCTGAGCGGCGAAGGCATCGCGGGCCGCAACCTGCTGCGTGCGGCCAAGGGCGCGGCGAAGCTCGCCGCCGGCACCCTGACGGCACGCTCGCTGCTGAAGCGGCTGGATGCCGCGGCGGTGGTGGGCTTCGGCGGCTATCCCGCCCTCCCGCCCGCCCTGGCCGCGCTGACGCTGGGCAGCCGCCGTCCCGCCGTGATCCTCCACGAGCAGAACGCCGTCCTCGGGCGCGCCAACCGCGCTCTCGCGCCCCGCGCCGACCTGCTGGCGCTCGCCTATGCCGAGACGACGAAGGTTCCGCTCAACGCCAAGGCCCAGGTGGTCGGCAATCCCGTTCGCCCCGCCCTCGCGGCCCTGGCCGGTGCCGGCTACCCGCCCGCGGACGGCGCGTTGCGGTTGCTGGTGACCGGCGGCTCGCTCGGCGCCCGGGTCTTCGCGGACCTCGTGCCGCCGGCCATCGCCGCCCTGCCCGAAGCCATCCGCTCCCGCTTGCTGGTCGCCCAGCAATGCCGCGTCGAGGATCTGGAGCGCGTCCGCGCCGCCTATGCCGGCACCGGCATCCCGGTCGAGCTCTCGCCCTTTTTCCCTGACATCGCGGGAAGGTTGGCGGGGGCGCATCTGGTCATCGCCCGCTCCGGCGCATCGACCGTGGCCGAGCTCGCCTGCGCCGGCCGGCCCTCGCTGCTGCTGCCCCTGCCGTCGGCCATCGACAACCACCAGTTCGCCAATGCCCGGGCCCTGGCCGAGGCCGGCGCGGCCCTGATTCTCCCCCAGGCGAGCACCACCCCGGCCCGGCTCGCTGAATTGCTGGCGGAATTCCTGAGTTCTCCGGAAAGGCTTGCCGAAGCGGCCCGGGCTGCGGCATCCCTGGCCCGACCCCAGGCCGCGCGGGACCTCGCCGACCTCGTCCTCGCCCTCGCCAACCCAGTCAGCCCGATTGGGGCCAACCTGCTTCAGGAACCACGCTGATGCGCGCGCTGCCGCTCTCCATCGGGACCATTCACTTCGTCGGCATTGCCCGCCGCGGAGCGGCCTTGCGTAGCCTTCGCGGAGCGGCCTTGCGAAGCCTTCGCGGAGCGGCGCAAAGGGACAGCCGCTGATGCGCGCGCTCCCTCTCTCCATCGGAACCATCCACTTCGTCGGCATCGGCGGCATCGGCATGTCGGGCATCGCCGAGGTGCTTCACAACCTTGGCTATTCGGTCCAAGGCAGCGATCTTTCCGAAAGTGCGAACGTTGTCCGCCTGCGGGAGTCGGGCATCCGCGTGACGGTCGGCCATGCCGCCGAAAATCTCGGCTCCGCCCAGGTCGTCGTCGTCAGTACCGCCGTGAAGCGCGACAACCCCGAGGTCCAGGCCGCCCGCGCCCGCCTGCTCCCGGTGGTGCGCCGGGCCGAGATGCTGGCCGAGCTCATGCGCCTGAAATGGGGCATCGCCGTCGGCGGCACGCACGGCAAGACCACCACCACGAGCCTCATCGCCTGCGTGCTGGAGCAGGCCAAGCTCGACCCCACCGTCATCAACGGCGGCATCATCAACGCCTACGGCACCAACACCCGCATGGGCACGGGCGAATGGATGG
>JAQGHZ010000495.1 GCA_028291485.1 Rubritepida sp.
CATCGCCGGCCTGGTTGCGCTGGTGGTCGGCTTCCTGCGCCGCCGCCCGCAGCAGGCCGCGCCGGCGGGCGTGCCGACCTCCATGATGCGCGAGGGTGCGCCGCCGCAGCCCGCCATGATGGGCGGCGGCAGTGCCGGCCGCGGGCGCCCCGTGGACGAGCTCGGCATCGTCCCGGCCGACTTCGCGGCCTTCGAGCGCACGCTGGTCGAGGTGAACGGCGCCTGGTCGCGCGAGGATATGAACGCCCTCTCGCGCCTCGCGACGCCGGAGATGGTTCAGTACTTCCGCGACGATGTGGAGGCGCTGCATCAGCGCGGCTGGAAGAACGAGACGCGCGACGTGAAGCTGGAGCAGGGCGACCTGTCGGAGTCCTGGAGCGAAGGGCCGCGCGACTATGCGACCGTGGCGATGCGCTTCAGCCTCGTGGACGTGACGCGCGACGCGCGCACGGGCGCGGTGACGGAAGGTGACCCGAACGTGCGGACCATGGCGACGGAGCTGTGGACCTTCGTGCGCGTCCAGGGCGGCCCCTGGACCCTGAGCGCCATCCAGCAGGCTTCGTAAACGGGTCCAGGGCCAAAAGCCCTGGCGGGGAGTTTGAGGGGCGGCGCCCCTCAAGCTACCGTGCCTGGATGTTCACCCTCCCCGACCTAGAATCCGCCGAGCAGCTCATCCGCCGGCACTTCCCCGCCACACCGCAGTTCAACTGGCCGCTCCTCTCCGCGCGCGCCGGCTGCGAGGTCTGGGTTAAGCACGAGAACCACACGCCCACCGGCGCCTTCAAGGTCCGCGGTGGGCTGACCTTCTTCGACGCCCTGCAATCCAAGGGCGTCATCAGCGCCACGCGCGGCAATCACGGTCAGTCGCTTGCCTATGCCGGGTCGCGTGCCGGCATTCCCGTCACCATTGTCGTGCCCGAGGGCAACAGCGTCGAGAAAAACGCCTCGATGCGCGCCCTTGGCGCCGAACTCATCGAGCGTGGACGCGATTTCGACGTGGCTCGGCAATTCGCCATGCAGCTCGCCGCCGAGCGTGGGCTGGACTTCGCGCCCTCCTTCGCGCCCGCCCTGGTGAAGGGCGTCGCCACCTACGCGCTGGAGCTGTTTCGCCACGCGCCGCCGCTGGACGCGCTCTATGTGCCGATCGGGCTGGGTTCGGGCATCTGCGGCTGCATCATGGCACGCGACCTGCTGGGGCTGACGACGCAGATCATCGGTGTGCAGAGCACGGGCGCCGACGCCTATGCCCAGAGCTTCGCCGCCGGTCGGGTGATCGAGACGGAAGCGGCGAACACGCTCGCTGACGGCATGGCCACCCGCATCCCCGACCCGAAGGCGCTGGAGATGATCGTCCAGGGCGTTGCGCGCATCGTCACCGTCACGGATGACGAGGTGCGCGACGCTATCAGTGCCTATTGGACCGACACGCATAACCTCGCCGAGGGCGCTGGAGCGGCCGGCTTCGCGGCGCTGATGCAGGAGCGGAAAAAAATGCGCGGCAAGCGCGTGGCGGTGATCCTCTCGGGCGGCAACATCGACCTGCCGCTCTTCCGCGACTGGGTGATGGCATGATCCTCGAACACGTCCGCCCCATGGGCGGCGCGCCGGTGGACGTGCATGTCGTCGAGGGCCGCATCGCGCAACTCGTGCCCAGCCTGCGCGAGGGCGTGGCGCCGATCCTGCTGCCCGGCCTGGTCGAGGGCCACTGCCATCTCGACAAGACGCTCTGGGGCCGCCCCTGGTGGCGCAACGAGGTCGGCCCGCTGCTGCGCCACCGCATCGAGAACGAGAAGTCGGTCCGAAGGTCCCTCGGCATGGACGCGGCGCGCGAGGGGCGGGCGCTGTGCCTCGCGCATCTCGCCGCCGGCACGACGCGGCTGCGCAGCCATGTGGACATCGACGAGGAAAGCCGCCTCGGCCATGTCGAAAAGCTGCTGGAGCTGCGCGAATCCCTTGATGGAGTGATGGACATCCAACTCGTCGCCTTCCCGCAATCGGGCCTGCTGCGCACGCCCGGCGCCGAGGAATGGGTGGACGAGGCGCTGCGCCTGGGCTGCGACGTCGTGGGCGGCCTGGACCCTTCGGTGATCGATCGCGATCCGGTGCGGCACCTCGACATCGTCTTCAAGCTGGCCGAGCGCCATGGCAAGCCGATCGACATCCATCTGCACGAGCCGCACGAGCTCGGCGCCTTCAGCATGGAGCTGATCGCCGAACGCACGCGCGCCATCGGCGCGCAGGGCCGCGTCACCATCAGCCACGGCTTCGCCCTGGGCGACGTGCCCGCGCCGCGAGCCGACGCACTGCTGGCGATGCTGGCCGAAGCGGGCGTGGCGGTCTGCACCTCCGCTCCGCCTTCGCGGCCCACGCCGCCGCTGCGCCGGGCGCGCGAGCTGGGCGTCACGCTCTTCGCCGGCAACGACAACATCCGCGACACCTGGAACCCCTACAACGCGCCGGACATGCTGGCCCGCGCGGCGATGGTCGGGCTGAAATACGAGCTGCGGCGCGATGAAGAGGTGCAATGGGCGCTGGCCACCGTCACCACCGAGGCGGCCAGGGGCTGCGGCTTTTCCGGGTACGGTCTGGAGGTTGGCGCGCAGGCCGATCTGGTGCTCGTCGAGGCGGACAGCGTCGCCGAGGCGGTGGTCACGCGGAAGCCTCCGAAGCTGGTCGTATCGAGGGGGCGCGAGGTGGCACGGGACGGCGTGGCGCTGATCTAGCCGCGTCCTCGCTTCGCCGATAAGCTTGCAGACGAAGGGAAAGACGCCGCTTCAGGAGACTTCCATGTCGCTGTCCCGCAAACAGTTCCTTCTTTCCCTTCCTGCCGTCGCGATCGCCGCCAAGGCCGGCGCGCAATCGCCCTTCACGCGGCCGGTGCGCTTTGTCCTCAGCACCTCGCCCGGCGGCGGCGCGGATGTCACGATGCGCCTCATCGCGCCGCACCTGACGGAGCGCCTCGGCCAGTCCGCCGTCATCGAGAGCCGGCCCGGCGGATCGGGCCTCATCGCCGGCGGGCTCGTCGCGCGCGAGGCGCCGGACGGCTACACCTTCCTCGTCGATATCGCGACCTATTCCGTGAATCCCGCGCTCGGCCGCGCCATGCCTACAAGGTGCTGGAGGATCTGGTCCCCGTCACCCAGATCATCCGCGGCGCCAATGCGCTGGTGCTGCATCCCACGGTGCCGGCGAACACGCTGGCCGAGTTCATCGCCTATGCGAAGCAGAAGAGGGGCGAGCTCTCCTACGCCTCCTCCGGCAACGGCTCCGCGCAGCACCTGGCGATGGAGATCTTCAAGGAGCGCGCCGGGCTGGAGATGACGCACGTGCCCTACCGCGGCGGCGGCCCGGCCCTGGTGGACCTCATGGCCGGCCATGTGCAGTGCTATTTCGCCTTCATCCCCTCGGCGATCCAGCATATCCGCGAGGGCCGCATTAAGGCGGTCGCGACCACGGGCAGCCACCGTGCACCCGCCTTCCCGGCCCTGCCGACCATCGCGGAATCCGGTTTCGAGGGCTTCGAGAGCTATGACTGGAACGGCATCTTCGCCCCCGCCCGGACGCCCGAGCCGATGATCTCAGCGCTCCAGGCCGCGGTGGCCGGCGCGATCGCCGTTCCGGAGGTCCGCACCCGCATCCTGGACATCGGCATCGAGCCCGTCGGCAGCACGGCCGAGGAGTTCCGCGCCTTCGTGCAGCGCGAGATTGCCACCTGGTCGGGGGTGGTGCAGCGTCTCGGCATTACGGCGGACTGAGATCCAGGCGGATTGAAACGATGAGCGACGGCTACACCATCTTCCACAACCCGAAATGCGGCACCTCGCGCAACGTGCTCGCGATGATCCGCGAGGCGGGGCACGAGCCGAAGGTGGTGGAGTACCTCAAGACCGGATGGACGCAGCCGCAGCTCCAATCGCTGCTGAAGGCCATGGGCAAGACGCCACGCGACATCCTGCGCACGAAGGAAAAGCTGGCCGTGGAATTCGGCCTGCTCGATGCGGTGGAGGAGCAGATCCTGGACGCCATGGTGCGCCACCCGATCCTGGTCGAGCGGCCGATCGTGGTGACGCCGAAGGGCACGGTGCTGGCGCGGCCGAAGGAAGCGGTCGCGCCGCTCCTGTAGCGCCCCTACCACCCCACCGCGTAGCTCGGACGGCGCGGATCGGCGCCGCCAAGGCCGGCATGACATCGTAGGAGGCATCCTCCGCGACCACGAAGCCGACCAGTGCCGGCGGCAGCTCCGGCCCGACGGCGAGCAGCACGGCCATGCAAGCGGATATCCCCGGATGGACTTCGCTCGACCTGCCCGGTAAGCCCGGTTGCGATTCCCGCCGGAAGTATTCCCCTTGCCCAAGACGCTGCCGCGCTTCCTCATCTGCCTGCTCGTCTTCGTCGCGATGATTCTGCTGGTCGAACAAGTCTTCGGCATCTGGTTCGAGACCAACGACGACGTCGGCATGATGATGATGGCGCACGGCTTCGGCGTGGCCGGCGAGGCGACGCCACTGCTGCTCTTCTCGAGCCTCTGGCAGGGATACATCGTCCAGGCGCTGGGGTGGCCCTTCGGCTTTCCGGGCTACGGCGTGTACCTGATGGGGGCGCTCGCCATCGCGCTGGCCGCGCAGGCGGCCTTTCTCGGCGAGCTCACCGGACGGGTCTGGCTGAGTCTGCTGCTCGTCGCGGCGCTCGCCGTACGTCCGGTCTTCGCGCCGCAATTCACCGTGATCGCGGGATACCTCGCCGCCGCATCCTTCCTGGCGCTGCTGGCCTATCAGGCACGGCCCCGCCTCTCGGTGCTGCTGTCGGCGGCCACGCTCGCCTTCGCCTCCTTCCTGATGCGCGAGCACATCTTCGTCCTGGCGGCGCTGGTGGCGGCGCCGCTGGTGCTGCGGGTCCCGCTGCTGCGCGACCGGCGCGCCTGGGCCGTGGCAGGCGGCGTCGTGGCCCTGGCCGTGGTGGCCAGGCTGCACCACCAGTCCGTGCTCGACGGGCCGGAATGGGCCGGCTTCGTCGCGCAGAACCTGCCGCGCGCGCTGTTCACCGACTTCAACCTCACCCCGCACGTGCTCGCGAGCCCCGAGGCGATGCGCGCCGCCGGCTGGAGCGTGAACGACGTCCGCCTGCTCGAGATGTGGTGGCTCGCCGACCCGGCCCTTGCGGGACCCGGACCGCTGCGCGCCGCCATAGACGTGGTGGGCGTCGGGTCGATCTTCGGGCTGGATGCCGCGCGGCTGGCCCTGCTCGGCGACGAGCTGACCCGGCCCGACCTGCTGGCCGCGGTGCTGGCGACCCTGCTGGCGGGCATCACGCTGCGCGGCGCCGGACTGCTGCGGCTGCTGGCCGGCTCCGTGGCGCTGGTGGCACTGGCGCTCCTGATCACCGCCAGCGGTCGGCTGGACATCTCGCGCGTCTATTTCCCGGTGCTGGTGATGCTGGCGCTGCTGGCGGCCGCCGCGGTTCCGCGGAGGGTCTGGACGGCGCTTCCCATCGGCCTAGCGGCGGTGGTCGCGGGCTGGCTCTCGCTGGGCAACCACATCCCGGTGGCGCGTGCGGTGGCGGCATCGCTCCCCGACATCCAGGCCGTGCTGTCCCGGGCGGAGCCGGGGCGCGTCCATGTGGTCTGGGGCGACACCCTGCCCTTCCAGCGGCTCTATCCACCGCTGGCGCGTCGGGATTCCATGTCCGCGCTGCGCCTCTACGGAATCGGCTCTGCCTCCTACGCGGGCTACGCGCTGGCGCGCTTCGGCGGCGACCCGAGCGGCGTGGTCACGGCGCTGCGATCGGCGGAGGGCGTCTCCCTCTTTGCCTACCACGCCGGCATCCCCCTCCTGCGGACCTATTGCGCCGAGCGCTACCAGGGGGAGCTCCAGGTCGAGCCCCTGGCGGAAGCGCCGCGCTTCCTGTTCGGCATCTTCCGCTGCCGCCCGATAGACGCCGCCACGCCGAGCCGGTAAGTCCCGGAAATGGCCATCTCCTTCAATATGCCGACACTGGTGGGACCGGAATTCCAGTACCTGTCCGAGGCGCTGGAACGCGCGCATCTGTCCGGCAACGGCGCTTTCACGAAGCGCTGCCAGCGGCTGCTGGAGGAAAGCCTCGGCGCGCCCCGCGTGCTGCTGACCCATTCGGCCACGGGCGCGCTGGAGATGGCGGCGATCCTCGCCGGGATCGGCCCGGGCGACGAGGTCATCATGCCCTCCTTCACCTTTTGCAGCACGGCCAATGCCATCGTGCTCAGGGGCGGCGTGCCGGTCTTCGTGGACATCCGCCCAGACACGCTCAACATCGACGAGACGGCGATCGAGGCGGCCATCACGCCGCGGACGCGGGCCATCTCGGTGGTCCATTATGCCGGCGTCGCGGCGCAGATGGACGCGATCATGGAAATCGCGGAGCGCCACGGCCTCGTCATGATGGAGGATGCGGCGCAGGGGCTGCATGCGGATTTCCGCGGCAAGCCGCTCGGCACCTTCGGCGCGCTCTCGGCCTTTTCCTTCCACGAGACGAAGAACCTCATCTCGGGCGAGGGCGGCGCACTCGTGATCAACGACCCCGCGCTGGCGGAGCGGGCCGAGATCATCTGGGAGAAGGGCACGAACCGCGCGCAGTTCCAGCGCGGCGAGGTGGCCCGCTACACCTGGGTCGACATCGGCTCCTCCTTCCTGCCGAGCGAGCTGACGGCAGCCTTCCTCTATGCCCAGCTGGAGGCCGGCGAGGAGGTGACGGCACGCCGCATGACGGCCTGGCAGCGCTATCACGCGGCGCTCGCGCCGCTGGAGGCCGACGGGCTGCTGCGCCGGCCGCGCGTGCCGCAGGAATGCGGGCATAACGCCCATATCTACTTCGTCCTGGCGCCGGACGCCGCGCGCCGCGACGCAGCGCTCAAGGCGCTCTCGGCGGAGGGCGTGAACGCCGTGATGCACTACGTCCCGCTGCATTCCGCGCCGGCCGGGCTGCGATACGGCCGCGCGGCCGGCCCGCTGCCGGTGACGGACGATCTCTCCGCCCGCCTCATCCGCCTGCCGCTGCACCCGCGCATCACGCCCGAGGAGCAGGCGGCGGTGGTGGCGGCGCTGGGCCGGGTTCTCGGCTGAGTCCCGTGGCGCGCACCGTCGTCGTCACCCAATCCAACTACCTGCCCTGGCGCGGCTGGTTCGACATGATCAGGCAGGCCGACGCGCTCGTGCTGCTGGACAGCGTGCAGTTCACCCGGCGCGACTGGCGCAACCGCAACCGGATCAAGACGGCGCAGGGCCCGGCCTGGCTGACCATCTCCGTCGAGGCCAAGGGCCGCTTCGATCAGGCGGTGGACGAGACCCGCATCTCCGCCCCCTGGGCCGAGGGGCATCTGCGCAGCCTCGCGCTGGCCTATGCCCGCGCGCCACATGCCGCGGAGGTGCTGCCCTGGCTGGAGGCGCAGCTCCGCGCCGTCGCGGAGGAGCCGCTGCTGAGCCGCGTGAACGAGGCGCTGATCCGTGGCTGCTGCGAGCGCCTGGGCATCGGCGTGCCGATCACCCGTGACGGCGAGCTGCTGCCGCGCGACGCCCTGCCGGGCCTCGACCCCTCCGAGCGCCTCGCCGCGCTCACCGAGGCGGCGGGCGGCACGCGCTACGTCTCGGGCCCAGCGGCCAAGGCCTATCTCGATCCGGAGCCTTTCGCCCGGCGCGGCATCGAGGTCGCCTGGATGGATTACTCCGGCTACCCGGACTACCCGCAGCTCTGGGGCGAATTCGAGCCGGCGGTCTCGGTGGTGGACCTGATGCTGAACACGGGCGCGGATGCGCCGCGCTATCTCGGGCGGGCCTGAGCTTCGCGCTTGCGGGCCTGCGCCGTCAGGTACTCCTCGACCGAGCGCGGCTGCGGATGGTGGAAGCCGAGCAACTGCCGGAGCCCGGCCTCCTGCACGAAGTCGTCGCCGAGATAGGCCGGCAGGTCGATCTGCTGACGCATCATGGCGATGGTATAGACGTGGTTGACCGCGCGCCGGTCCTGCGCCGTGCGGTTCACGCCACCACCATGCCAGAGCATGCAGTCCAGCACGAGGAAGCTGCCCGCCGGCGCGGAGACCTGCCGCCGCTGGGCGCGCAGCACGGGCTCGGAGGGGAAGGCCTCCTCCTTGTGGGAGGCGGGGATCACCCAGGTCGCGCCGTTCTCCTCGGTGAAAGGATCCAGGCAAAAGAGCGCGTTCAGCGCGAGCGGCCGGGTGCTGACGAAATGCTGGTAGGGCAGGTCGCGGTGGAAAGGCGACTGGCTGTAGGTCGCGGCCCCGGCCGGATTCACCACGCCGTTCTGCTGGTTGAGGAGGAAGCCCGGCCCGATGAGCGCCTCGCAGAGGGCCAGGATGCGCGGGTTGGAGGCCAGGGCCAGGAAGGCCGGATCGCGCGCCAGGGGGCAGCGCAGCAGCTCCGCCTCGCCGGCCGCGCGCCGTAGGGCGCCGAGCGTACCGCGGTCTTCCGCCTCGTAGAGCGCGCGGAAGCGTTCCCGCAGCGCCTCGAGCTCCGCGGCGGACAGCCCGGCATCGACGATCGCGTAGCCGAGCAGGCGCAACGTCTCCGCAGCCTCGTCGAGCGGATCCCTGGCCTCGTTCGCGAGCCGAACCCCGTAGCGTGCCGTCGCTTCCATCCGCATGCCCCTGCCGAGCGGCGGGCTTAAAGCATTTTCCGGCGGGGCGGAAACACCCGGCGCCGCCTCAACGGGCCAGGACGTCGTCCCAGCGCAGAACGGCGTGCCGCTCGCCGAGGCGCGCCGCCACAGCCGGCTGGGCCCCCGGCCTGACCGCCAGTAGCAGCTCGTCGTCGGGTCGGAGATCGGCTGGCGCCAAGAACGGGCGGCCGAGCCCCTGGGCGCCGGCGGCGTCGTCCGCCGTCAAGGCGGCGACCCGGGACCAGCTTTTCGGCGCCTGCATGCGCAGGAGCCGGGTGACCTCGCCCACGCCGAAGCAGACCCGCCGGCCTCCTCCCGCCGAGCGCGCATCGAGGATGCCGTCCAGCGCGCGCCACGCGCCAAGATAGCTGCGTCGCGGGCCCGGAGACATGAAGGCGCGCCGCTGCGGGGCGGTGGGGCGGCCGGATACGGGCCGTAGCGCCAGGGCCTGGAAGCCGCCCGGCGCGGGGTCGTTCCGCTCCACCATGAAACCGGCCTGCGCGGCCAGCCCCGCCAGGGCGGCGGGCGTGAAGGACCAGCGATGGTCCGCCATGAGCAGTTCCAGCCAGGGCAGGGCTCCATCCGGGCAGATCAGGAGGGCGGCGCCGCCCGGCGCCACGGCCCGGCGCAGCGAGCGCAGGAAGCCCAGCGGATCGGGCGTGTGCTCGATCACGTTGACGGACACCACGAGGGAGGCGCGCATGCCGGGGCGCAGCGACCGCGAGACCGGGTTCCCCCCCAGGCGCGCGGCGGCCGCCACGCGCGGCGCCGGCTCCACGCCACGGAACCGCGCCGCGGGCCAGAGTATCCCGAGCGCCGCCATCAGCGCCCCGTTGCCACAGCCGACGTCGAGCACGGTGGCCGGCGGTGCCCTGTTCCAGAGCGCCGCGATGCGCCCGGCGTAGCCGCCGGCCCGCGCCAGATCCGCGGCGGTGGGAGGCGCCGCGCCGAGGGCATAGGCGTCGCCGAAGGTGCGGCGCGGCAGCCGGGCCGCCTCGAAGGGCGGCAACCAGCCGACCCCGCAGCTTCGGCAATGGAGCCGGCGGACAGAAACCCCGCAGGGCGCGCCGTCGCTGAGCATCGCGCCCAGCCGGGGCGGAGCGATGGCGACCGGCCCAGGCGCTTCACAGATGGGGCATCGCGCGGGGCGGGGCGACCGGGGTGTCGTCATCGGTCCCGCGTATCCGCCCGACCCGGCTCGCGCGTCAAGCCACGCCGCCGATGGACAGGCCCGGACAGACCGGTTAGAGCGGTCCCGAAATCGACCGCCTGATCCCGGTCGCTTCAGCCTGTCCTTGTATCGCGTTTCCCAGGCCGTCGGGCGCCTCCGGCCGGTTTGAACATGCGATGTCGCGCCCTCGACGGACCCTTCCCGCATGAAGCTCTCGATCGTCACCACGCTCTACCGGTCATCGCCCCATATCGAGGAATTCCATCGCCGTGCCATGGCCGCCGCGGAGGCGATCCCGGCGGAGGTGGAGATGATCCTGGTGAATGACGGCTCGCCGGATGACAGCCTCGACGCGGCGCTGGAGGTGCAACGGGGCGATCCAAGGGTCGTCGTCCTCGACCTGGCGCGCAATTTTGGCCACCACCGCGCCATGATGACTGGTCTCGCTCATGCCACCGGCGATCTCGTCTTCCTGATCGACAGCGACCTGGAGGAGGCGCCGGAGCTGCTCGGCCGGTTCCGTGCGAAGCTGGAGGAGGGCTGGGACGTCGTCTATGGCGTGCAGCAGGACCGTCGGGGCGGGCTCTTCGAGCGCATCTCCGGCGCGGTCTTCTTTCGCGTCACGGAATTCCTGAGCGACGCGCCGCTCCCGCGCAACGTCGTGACCGCGCGGCTGATGAGGAAGGACTACGTCACGGCGCTCGTGGCGCACGAGGACCGGAGCTTCGTGATCTCGCATCTCTGGAGCATCACCGGCTTCCGACAGACGCCCATGGTGGTCGAGAAACTGGCGCTCTCGCCCACGACCTATTCGCTGCGGCGGCGGATCGAGATGGCGGTCCAGCACGTGACCACCACCTCGACCAAGATGCTCTACACCATCTTCTACGCCGGCCTGTGCATCTCAGCGCTGGCGGCACTGATGGTGCTGTTCTTCCTGACCCGCTACGTCACGAGCGGCATCGGAGTGGACGGCTGGACGTCGATCTTCGTGTCGGTCTGGTTCTTCGGGGGGCTGATCGTCCAGGCCCTGGGCATCATCGCGATCTACATCGCGAATGTGTACCAGGAGGTGAAGCGCCGCCCCTACACCCATCTGCGGCGCCTGCACCGGGCGCCGGCAGCCGGGGAGGGCGGGCCATGAGCGACGATGCCATCCTGCAGCGGGTCGGCCGGTACTATGCCGGGCGCCTCGCCGAGCACGGGCCCGGGCCGCGCGGCGTGGACTGGAACGGCGAGGAATCGCAACACCTGCGCCATGCCCAGTTCCTGCGGCTGATCGAGGCCGATCCGGCGGCCAGCATCCTCGACCTCGGTTGCGGCTACGGCGATTTCCTCGCCTTCCTGCGCTCGCGCGGGCATGCCGGCGCCTATGCCGGCTGGGACGTGGCGCCGGAGATGATCGCCGCCGCCCGCGATCTGCATGGCGAGGGCACCGACCGTGCCTGGCATGCCGGCGCCGTGCCGGACACCGCCTGCGACTACGCCATCGCCTCCGGCGTCCTGAACGTGAAGGGCGAGGTGGCGGAGGCCGATTGGGCGGCCTATGCGGACGGGGTGATCGACGTGCTGGCCCGCAGCGGCCGGCGCGGCTTCGGCTTCAACGTGCTCTCGCTGTCCTCCGATCCCGAGAAGCGGCAGCCCCATCTGTTCTATGCCGATCCGGCCCGGACGCTGCGTTACTGCCTGGACCGCTACGGCCGTCACGTGGCCCTGCTGCAGGATTACGGGCTGTGGGAATTCACGCTCCTGGTCCGGCACGGCTGAGAGGTCACCCTTCCAGAAGGGCGAGCCCGAAGCCGCTGCGGCCGTAGCCGGCGCCGTTGTAGAGCATCCAGCGCCGTCCGCCGTGGTCGAAGACCGCCGGGTAGCTGCGGCTGCCCCGCTCCCATTCCGCCTCGGGCGTCGCGAAGGCGAGCCGGTCGTCGTGCCGTGTCCAGGCGAGGCCGTCGGCGGAATGCGCGTAGCCGAGTCGGTAGGCGTCCAGGCGCCGGCAGTACCACATGTGCCAGCCGGCCGCGTCGCGCAGCACGCAGGGGCGGGAGAGGGCCCATTCCTCGCCGCCGGCCGGGCGCAGCGTGGGCTGCGCGTCGCGCTGCCAATGCCGGCCGCCGTCGCGGGAGACGGCGCGGCGGATCGCGTGGTCCATCGCCATCCACTCCGCGCCCCAGGAGAGGTGCGTGCCGTACCAGGCCCGAAGCTCGTCGCCGTCCCGATGCAGCCAGGGATAGCCGAGGGAGAAGGGGTCCTCCGCCGCGCGGTCCAGCAGCGGCACGGGCGAGACGCGGGTGAGGCGCGTCGCGCCGGGCACGGCCGTGGCGCAGCCGATGAAGTTCCGGAACGGCACCGAGACGCCCAGGTTCCAGCCCAGGTACCAGCATTCCACGCCTCCCTCCGGCGTCGCCCCCACCCAGGCGACGGAGGTGCCGGCGTCGTCGAAGGCGCCGCGTGGGCCGGCTTCGAGCCAGGGGCCCTGCGGCGGGCCCAGCCGCTCGAACCCCTTCCCGCCCCCCTCTGGCGAGAGCGCGAGGTCGAGCGAGAAGACGGTCGAGCGACCCTCCGCGTCGCGCGGGGAGTAGAAGACCCGCAGCCGCCCGTCCGGCAGGGCCAGCGGCGTCGGGTAGCTGGCATGGGTCATGTGGGCGGGGCTCTCCCCGGCCGCGACATGCACGTGCCCCAGGCTGCGCCAGACCTGGCGGGCCGGCATCAGATCCGCCGCAGCCGCGTGCTGGGAACCGGCGAGCGCTCGGTGCCGCGCGGGGCCAGCACGCCGTGGTCGGCCTGGTCCTCCAGCACGAGGGCGCCGGCGCCGATCACGCATTCGCGGCCGATCGTGACATGGTCGCGAAGGGTGGCGTTCACCCCGACGAAACTGCCCTGCCCGATCCGCACGCCGCCGGAGACCACGACGTGCGAGGACATGAACACGTCGTCCTCGATCGTCGAATGGTGGCCGATGTGGTTGCCGCTCCAGAGCGTCACGTTGTGGCCGATCTTCGCGAAGGGTTGGATCGTGTTGTCCTCGAGGATGAAGCAGTTCTCGCCGTGGTCGAGGTCCGGGAAGGTCGTGGCGCGGCTGGAGACATAGCTCACGAGGCCGTATCCCAGCGCGCGGGCGGCGGCGACGCGCTCGGCCCGGAGGCGGTTCAGCTTGCTGTAGCTGAGCGCCACGAAGAAGCCGAAGCGGTCCGGCGGGAAGGCCTCCGCCACCTGCTCGAAGGGCACCACCGGCCGGTCCATGAACTCCGGCGCCTCGATATAGGCGGTATCAGCGGTGAAGGCGGCCACGCGGTAGGGCGAATCCCATTCGAAGTAGCGGCAGGCCAGGGCGGCGATGTCGCCGGTGCCGAACAGCACGATGTCTTTCATGGAGGGCTCCCTGACCACGATCCCCTGCGATAGACCAGCGGGGACCGCGCGTCATCCTAAGCGTCGGACGAAGGGAGGCCCTCGTTCCGGATTCGGGCGGGCGTGGCGCTGCACCCGCGCCGCGTCTTCGAGGTTATTTCACCCGGCTCGCCGCGACCGTGCCGAGGGCGCGTCCGGGCAGGGTCCATCGGCGCATCGCGGCGCCAGGACGCTATCCGCCGAGCAACTCCCGCGTGCCGGCCACGGCCTCCGCCAGGGTCACGCGCTGCGGCGTCACGCCCTCCGGCAGGCCGGCAAGGATGCGTGAGGGGCAGGCGCGGTCGAGCAGGACGAAGATGCCCTTGTCGTCCGCGCGGCGGATCAGGCGGCCGAAGGCCTGGCGCAGCTTGTGGCGCGCATGGGTGTCGTCATAGCCCTGCGGGTCGCCCTCGGAGAGGTGCAGGCGGCGCTCGCGCTGGAGGATGGTGCGGCGCGGCCAGGGCACGCGGTCGAAGACGAGCAGGCGCAGGGCACGGCCGGGGACGTCCACGCCGTCGCGCATGGCATCCGTGCCGAGCAGGCAGGAGTTTTCTTCCGCGCGAAAAATGTCGACGAGGGTGGCGTTGTCCATCGCATCGACGTGCTGGGCGTAGAGCGGGATGCCGCGCGCCTCCAGCGCCTGGCCGATGCGGGACTGCAC
>JAQGHZ010000262.1 GCA_028291485.1 Rubritepida sp.
GGGGTGGATGACACCTCTTGGCTCGACGTAATGATCCCGAAGACGCTCTCGCGGATCCGCTACGACTGGGGCGCCTACATGAACGCCACCTGGCCGCGCGCCGGATTGGCGGACGACGGCAGTCAGGCAGCCGAGTACGACCCCGAAATCGCGACGCCGCGGCGTTTGCACAACAGCTGGGCCGGTCGGCTCGCCGTCTACGAGCGTCAAACCTGGGTGCAACAGGCCGCCGAGAGTGCAGCAGAGAGCATGTTCGTGCGGGACGTGAACGATCGCAACCGCTGCAATGCTCGGCAGCGAGCACGGATCCTCGGCAACCTGATGACGCTCGCCGGCGTCCTCGAATTCTCGCAGTAAGGGAGCACCGCCATGGCTCAGACCCTGGGCGTCGTCGACATCGTCTGGAAGGGCAAGCGCATCCCCGTCGAGAAGGGGGCGAAGGCCAAGCCGGGCGGCATGAAGAACTCGAAGGTGGAGCTGGCCACGCGCGTCGATCGCTCCGAGAGCTTCGAGGCGGGCGAGGTCTCGTGCACCACCGTGCTGCTGCGCGGGCAGAGCTTCGTCGGCATGTACTCCACCGGCGGCGGCGAGCTGCAGGTGATCTGCGACACCGGCCAGTCGCTGATCTGGAGCGACGCCTTCCTCACCGAGCTGATCGAGATGACGGGCGGCGAGGGCGGCAAGATCGAACTCAAGTGGACGGTTGGCGTCCCGCAGGAGCTGCTCAATGGTTGATAACGCGCCCGATGGCGACGTCGTGCTGCTGGGCGATGCCCAAGATGAGGGCGGCGAAGTCGACCCCAACGTGGTCGAGCTGCGCGAGGACGGCGATGACGACACGAAGCTGCCCGATCGCGCCGTTGTGCGCGACGATGGCTCGATCTTCCTGACGCTGCTTCGTCCTGTCACGCTGAAGTTCAAGATGGCGAGCGGGATCCGCGAGGAGAGCTTCGAGAGCTTCGTGTTCCACCCGCTGACGGGCGCGGACATGCGGGTCATCAAGAGCAAGCCCCCGGAGAGCGTCACCACCACCACGATCTCGCGCAGCACCCGGATCCAGGAGGGGAAGATCAACCCCGTCTACGACCGGATGGACGCCCGCGACACGATGGATGTGGAGCGGGTGCTCATGCATTTTTTGAACAGTGGCCGTCCGACTGGCCGCTGATGCTTGCGGCGCTGGGCGGCCATTTCGGCTGGCCCCGCGCTGAGCTGGAGGCCCTGACCGGCGCCGACTGCAAATTCTACTGTGACGCCATGGTCGCCCTGGCCGAAGCGAGGAAGCCCGCAGAATGAACCGCTCCCTCGTCGCCCGCTTCATCCTGCAGTTCCAGGATCGCACCTCGGCCGGGCTGAGCGCGCTTCAGCGCCGGCTCCAGGGCCTGCAGCGCATGACAGGCCGCTTCGCCCTGCTGACCGGCGCGGTGGCGGGCCTCTCCTTCCTCGGGCCCGTCCAGGGAGCAGCGGCGCTGGAGACGCGCCTGCGCGACGTCGCCATAACTGCCGGCGTCACCAGCGATGCAATCTCCGGCACCGTGAACAACCTCCGGGCTGAGCTGAACGCACTCGCCTTGGAGTATCGCCTCACCACCACCGGGCTCCTCGGCGCCACTGAGGTCCTGACAGCTCGCGGCCTGTCGACCGACGAAATCCGGGCCTACACCCGTGTGATCGCCGAGGTCGGAGCGGCGTCCGGTGCGTTGGAAACCGATCTGGCGCAGCTAGGCGTCGCGATCAACCGGATTGCCCACATCACGGATGCGGCTGGCGTTCGCACGGCCATGGCGCAGCTCTTCCGCGCTGGCCAGCTCGGCGGCTTCGAGCTGAAGGACATGGCCCGCTATCTGCCAGGCATCCTCGCTCAGATGAGCCTGTTGGAGGTGCGCGGGGCGCGCGCGATCCAGAATTCTGGAGCGATGCTGCAGGTCATTCGCGACGGCATGGGTGACACGGAGGCGACCGCAAGGGCCGCGCAGCAAATGATCGGCCACCTGTTCTCCGAGAGCACTCAGAAGAACGCCCGGGATCTCGGGCTCGATCTCCCGGCTATCTACAATGACGCGCTGGCGCAGATGAGGCGTGGTGTCGACATCGACCCGATGGAAGCGATCCTGATGCGCATGCGGCAGGCCATCGGCACGCACGGCGAGCGGGTCTTTGCGCTGTTCCCGGATGAGAATTCGAGGCAGGCCTTCACCGTCCTGAATGACGGGTTCGCGCGATACCTGGAGCTGCGCAACCGCGTGCGGCAGACGGAGGGTTCGGCTGTTGAAGCGCCGGCTCGCGATCGCTCGACGGGGCTCGGCGCGGAGATGCGCGAGTTCACGGAACGAATGAGCCAGTTCAACGACCGGATCGGCCGCGCCTTCGGCTTTAACCTCGGCTTCATCAATGGGGCACTGTCCGAGTTCCTGGGATGGATCCAGGAGATCGACAAGACGTCGCCCGGGACGGTCGACGAGGTCCTCAAATTCGCGGCCGGCGCGGTGCTGTTGGCCAGCGGCCTCGCGGTCCTGGGCTTCGCGCTGGGCCCGATCGCGGCCGGCGTCGCGGCCCTGGCCTCGCCGATCGGTCTCACGGTTCTCGCGGCCACCGCCCTTGGCCTCGCCGCGTGGCAGATTTACGAGAACTGGGACGGCATCGGCGCCTGGTTCACCCGGCAATGGACCGGCCTCGGCGAGGTGGCCTCGCGCGAATGGGACCGGATCGCCGGTTCCGAGCAGGCTGCCTGGCTAATGCGCCAGTTGGAACGCCTGTCGCCTGTGGTGACCTTGCTGCGCGAGGGCCTCGAAGCAGTCTGGACCGCCGTGTCGAGGGCCTGGGATGCGAGCCCGCTCGGAATCTTCTTCAGCTCACTCTCGGAGAAGGTGCAGCAGCTTCTCGCCTTCATCGAGCGCCTGCAGGCGGCCTGGGACCGGCTGCGTGGCACGTTAATGTCCGGCGATGCGGCGCAGGCCAACGCGGCAGGGCCCGCCCTGGGCAATGTCCAGCAGCGCGTGGGCGCGGCCGCGGCGA
>JAQGHZ010000522.1 GCA_028291485.1 Rubritepida sp.
ACGCTGTCGACCAGCGTGCGTCCCCAGCGGCCCATACCAATGATGGCGGCGTCGAGCATCGCGCTACTCCTGTAGTTCTAGGTGGGATTCTCAAGATGTCTGGCCCAGGAGCGCATCCGTGTCACGCCCCAGGCTGCCACGAGCATCGCGCAGAAGGCAGCGACCAGGGTGGGCGGTCGCATGCCGAAGACCTCCCCGGTCGTGCCGAGCACCAGCGCGCCGAGCGCCGGGCAGGCCCGGGTGATGAGCCCCCAGAGCGCCAGCGTCCGCCCCCGCATGCGCGTCAGCGCCGCCGACTGCACCAGCGTCTGCGCCGAGATGCCGTGCGCGGTGGCGCAGGCGCCGTAGAGCGCGCCGCAGAGCACGGCGAAGGGGAAGTAGCTCGTCGAGACGAAGGCCACGACGACCACGGCCTGCACCGCGACGGCCACCACCGCGACCCGCGTGGTGCCCGCGATCCGGCCGCGCGCGGCGATCGCCACGCCGCCGATCAGCGCGCCCACGCCGATCGAGGCCGTCAGGAAGGCGAGCCCGCCCGCGCCCTGGTGGAAGATGCGCTCGACGAAGGGGGGCAGCACCTCCTGCACGCCGCGCAGCAGGATGGCGCTGACGCCCGCGAAGGCCAGGACGGGGCCGATGCCGGGATGCGCGGCGGCGTAGCGCAGCCCTTCCATCATCTCCGAGAAGAGCGAGCCCTCGGGCGCATGGCCGCGCAGATGGGTGGGGTGCACACGCACCAGCGGCATCGTCAGCGTCGCGATGGTGTAGGCCGCCACGTTGCAGAGGATGGCGGGCACCACGCCCCAGGCCGCGACCATCGGCCCGGCAACGGCGGGCCCGAGGAAGCGGGCCACGTTGAAGCAGAGCGAGTTGCAGGCGACCGCCGCCGGCAGGTCCGACGGCGGCACGAGGCCCGGCATCAGCGCCTGGCGCGCCGGCTGGGCGAAGCTCTGGGCGATGCCGCCGACCAGCTCGAAGCAGATCAGCACCACGATGCTGATATGCCCGGTGGCCGTGAAGGTGGCGGTGCAGAGAGCCTCGGCCGCGACCACCATCTGGGCGATCATGGTCAGCTTCACGCGGTCCATCCGGTCCGCGATGGCGCCGGCGATCGGGCTGAAGATGACGGCCGGCGCCAGGTCCGAGAAGGCGACCATGCCGACCCAGAAGGCCGAGCGTGTCAGCTCCCAGGCCAGCCACATGACGGCGATGCGGTGCATCCACAGGCCGGTCCAGGAGGTCAGGCTGGCGGTGAAGAAGATCCGGGCATCGCGGTGGGACAGGGCGCGCTGGAGCGCGCCGAAGGGTCCCAGGTCAGGACCTCGGGCGGGTGGGGGCCGGGGGCGGGGCGGGCGGCGCGGCCGGCGCGGCTGCCGGCCGGGGCATGCTCGCCTGGGTGTTGGCGCGGATGCAGTCGTCCGTCTCGCGGCCGAGCTGGAACTGCCGGCCGAGGCGATCGGTCTGCATGGACCCGCTAATCGAGCCGGTCTCGGAGCCCAGGCGGCTGTCGCGCTCGTCCTCGCGCATGAGCTGGCCGCGATCCTGCCGCTGGATGCGCCGGGCAGTCTCCTCGCGGCAGGCTTGGGCGACCTGCGGGTTGGTGCGGGCGGCGTCGCCGGGCCGTGGCGGCGGGATCAGCGGCGTGTTGCTGCAGGCGGCCAGCAGGAGGATCGGCAGGAGAAGGGCGACTGGGCGCGGCATGTGTTCGGCGGCTTTCGTCAGACGGGCGGATCGGCCCTGGGAAGGGTGCGCGACAACATGGCACGCATCGGCCCATCCTCGAAACGTCCCGTCTCGTCGAGCGGCGCCCGGGCGGCGGCGGCGAGCAGCGCAGGGTGGAATTCCGCGCCATCCGAGCCGATCGTGAACATTCCGCGCGTCCAGGGGGCGCGGCCCAGAAGCTCCACCAGGGCCAGAAGGCGGAGGCAGAGGGCGAGGCCGGCCAGCGAATCGAGTCCGGAATGACGTGCCATCGCCTCGGCCCAGCTCGCGGCGTCGGCGTCGGTCAGGGCGATCTCGACGCCGCCGGGGAAGGCGAGCAGGCGGGCAGGGCCCCAGAGACCCGCCTCGGCGGCGGCGCGGGCGACCTCCCAGGCGATCTCCAGGGAATTGGGCGAGACAGCGGGCAGCGCCTCGGCGGCGACGCCGATCTCATGGAGGAGGGCGCCGGAGGGCAATGCGATGGTGGTGACGGTCACCGGCAGAATGTTGCGTCGCGGCGCGTGGATTTACAGGGTGCCCAAGCCTGATTCCCCGAGTCTGATCCGACACGTTCGCGGCGCCCGGCTTGTCGTGCAGGCCGGGGCGGTCGACCAGGGTCTGGCTCGCCTCGTTCAGGCCGGCGATCTCCACGGGGGATGCCGTGATGGCGGAACTTCAGCACCATGAGGCGTAGAGGCCGAACTTGAGATCCACCTCGGCGATGATGGAGAAGGCGATGGCCTCCGGGATCAGCGCCAGGGCGACGACGGTGCCGGCCAGGAGGTCGCGGGTGATGTCCGGCGACCCTTTGGCACGCAGGCGGGAGAGGGATGGGCTTTCGTGAGCGGCCGGCCCCGGGGGTGACAACGGCGGCGCGACAGATCAGGACCGCGGCGCTTTGCGGCGCGCGGGCAGGGTGCGGTTCACGATCACGCAACGACCCTGGGCGGGCGGCGATTATGCAGGAAGACTGGAGCGAAGGAGGACCAGATGCGCCATTCCATCACGCGCCGCCGGTTGGCGGCGGGGCTCGGCGGGCTCGCCGCGGCCTCGGCACTGGCGACCGAAAATCCCCTGGCTGCGCTGGAGCAGCGGGAGGATGGTCGTCTCTACGTCTTCGCGCTGGACACCGGCTCGGGCCGCAGCCTCGCGCATCGGTCGGAAGATCGGGTGCTGATGTGCAGCACCTTCAAGGCGCTGCTCGCCGCGGCCGTCCTGGCCCGGGTGGATGCCGGCGAGGAGCGGCTCAATCGGCGCGTGGATTACAGCGCTGCGGACCTGCTCGAATACGCGCCCGTCGCGCGGGAGCATGTCGCGCAGGGCGGCCTGCCGGTCGAGGCCCTGGCGGAGGGGATGGTCGGGCTCAGCGACAACACCGCCGCCAACCTGCTGCTGCCGTCGGTCGGCGGGCCGGTCGGGCTGACGCGATGGCTGCGCGGGATCGGCGATCCGCTGACGCGGCTGGACCGCAACGAGCCGGGCCTCAACCGTCCCCTGAGTGAGATGGACACGACGACGCCACGGCAGATGGCGGAGACGCTGCGCCTGGTCCTGCTGGGCGACGTGCTGTCCGCCGCCTCGCGCGAGCGGCTGGAGGGCTGGATGGCGGCAAGCCCGACCGGCCGCGCCCGCCTGCGTGCCGGCCTGCCGGAGGGATGGCGCGTCGCGGACAAGACCGGGACCGGCGAGAGCTGGGCCAATGTGGTGGCGCTGATCCGGCCGCCGGGCCGGGCGCCCCTGGTAGTGGCGTCCTTCTACGACGCCGCGAACGTCCCCGGCGCTAAGCGTGACGGGGTGCATCGCGAGGTGGGGCGGATCGTCGCCTCCTGGTTCGGCTAGGATCTCGTAAACACAAACGGACCCTTCCGGGGTGGAGAAATGCGCTCCTGCTGCCTCACTCGGAAGACAGCGGCGGGATAAGGCTGTAATTTGGCTTCAAAGCGAAGGATACGTCATGGCCAAGAACACGATTTGCGTCTGGTACGACAAGGACGCCGAAGCTGCCGCCCGCTTTTACGCCGAGACCTTTCCCGACAGCGCGGTGAGTGCCGTCCACCGTGCACCCAGCGACTACCCATCCGGCAAGAAGGGCGACGTGCTGACGGTCGAATTCACGGTTGCGGGCGTTCCTTGCCTCGGCCTCAACGGCGGTCCCGCGTTCAAGCATAGCGAAGCCTTTTCGTTCCAGATCGCGACCGACGACCAGCAGGAGACCGACCGCTACTGGAACGCCATCGTCGGCAATGGCGGCCAGGAGAGTGCGTGCGGCTGGTGCAAGGACAGGTGGGGCATCTCCTGGCAGATCACGCCGCGCGTGCTGACCGAGGCGATGGCGGCCGGCGGCGGCGAAGCAAAGCGTGCATTCGAGGCGATGATGGGTATGAAGAAGATCGACGTCGCCGCGATCGAGGCGGCACGGCGCGGCTGACGTTCCCGAAGCGTGATGACCGGAGGCGCGAAGGCGCCGCAGGTCTGAATCACGCGCCAAAAACAAGGCCGAGGTTACCGGGTTTCACGAGCACACGCCCTGGCCGGCGGCGGATCACGATGCGCGGGCGACGCTCCGCCGGTCGAGATCAGCCTGAGCCAGGGCGCCGCGTGGAAGACGCTCATCAACCCGTACATCAGGACCATGCCGTTCAGCGGCGCCGCATCCAACGCCGTCGAGCAGATGGCATCCGGCGCGCCGCTCCCCAGGACGCCCGTCAGCAGCGCCATGAGCCCGAAGCTTGGCAGGGCCGCGAGGCTCAGCCAGTCGGCGGGGCCGGTGGGAGCCGCGATCGGGCGCGCTCGGGGAAGGGCGGCCATGGCCCGGCTCAATACTCGTCGTGCCGTCGCCACCAGGGGCCGGTCTCGTTGCGGCCCCGGGGGGCGCGGTCGAGCCATTGCTGCATGCCCCAGAGCCCGTCCAGCCCGCGCGAATAGGCGGAATAGGTGTGATGGATCACGCCGTCCTGGAGCACGAAGGCGCTGAGGCCGGGCCTGTCGCGGCGGAAGGTGGCCGTGTCGGTGCCGCAGGTGGCCGCGAAGCGCGCCTCCACCGAAGCGCCGCCGCCGGCCTGATCGAGGCGCCCCACGAAGGCGGGCTGGGGCCGGTAGTTGTATTCGACGCCGCCCTCGCGCTGCTGCTCTTCGGTGATGCCGACATGGAAGTCCAAGTTGAAGTCGCTGCCGAAGGAGGACGCCCAGGGAAAGCTCCAGCCCATCCGCCGCTTGTAGGCCTGCAGCTTCGCCAGCGGCGCCCGCGACACCGCCGAGAGGGTGACGTCGTGATGCGCCAGATGGACCACGATGCCGTCGAACCCGTCGGCGATCGCCGAGCAGGAGGGGCAGCCCGCCTTCCAGTCCGGCCCGAACATGAAGTGATAGACAAGCAGTTGCGAGCGACCCTGGAAGAGCTCCGCCAGCGAGGCGCTGCCGCCGTCGGTGTCGAAGCGGTAGGCCTTGTCGACGCGGACCCAGGGCAGGGCCTGGCGCTGCTGCGCCAGCGCGTCGCTGCGCCGGGTCAGCTCCTTTTATTCCTGGAGCAGTGCGCGCCGGGCCTCGAGCCACGCGTCA
>JAQGHZ010000527.1 GCA_028291485.1 Rubritepida sp.
AGCCCGCCTTCCTCGCGGCCCTGGCCCATCTGCAGGACGTGCTGCTGGCCGAGACGCCCCAATGCCGCCTCGAGCACGGCCCGCGCGGCGTGCACCAGTCGCGCGTCGCGATCCGTCGCCTGCGCTCCATCCTGAAGCTGTTCCGGTCCGCGGTGGACGGGCCCGACTGGCGGGCCTGGGACGCGCAGCTGGGCGACCTTGCCCGGGCGCTGGGCTCGGCCCGCGACTGGGACGTCTTCCTGGGGGGAATCGGCCCCGGCACGCTGGCGGCCCTGGACGGCGACATCCGCCTGAAGCGGCTGCTGCGCGCGGCTGTGCGCGAGCGTGACGCGGCCTATGCGGCGCTTGGACAGCTGCTCGCGGGCGAGGGTTTCCGGGGCACGGTCTGGCTCGGGCTGCAGCTCGCGCTCATCCGCCCCGCCGAGGTGCCGGAGCAGCCGCTCGCCCCCTTCGCGGCCGAGCTGCTGCGCAAGCGGTGGCGCCGGCTGAAGCGCGCAGGCGCCGCCATGACCGGCCTCGACGCGACGGCGCTGCACGAGATGCGGCTCGACGCCAAGCGGCTGCGCTACGCCGCCGAGCCTTTCGCCGCCCTCTGGCCCGGGCGGTCCTCGAAGCGCTTCACGAAGCGCCTCGCCAAGCTGCAGGAGGCGCTGGGCCTTGCCAACGACGCGACGGTGGCCCGCCATCTCGCCGCGCGGCTGGCCGGCCGGGGCGCCGGGGGCTTTGCCATCGGCACGGTGACGGGCTTCGCCGCCGGCCGCGCCGAGGGCAGCCGCATTGCCTCGATCGTCGCCTGGAAGGCGCTGAAGAAAGCAGGTCCATTCTGGAGAATGCACGCGGCAGTAGATACGTAACATCGGGATACAACCGGGTTGCCAGCCGCCTCAAGCCTGGGTAACCAGTACGCTCATGCGACGCCGACGTCTCTTCCAGCCCGCCCGAACGCCGCACCGATGGGGGCGCGCCTTCGCCGTGACCACGAGCGCCATGCTCGCTGGGGCGCTGGTCGCGTTCGGCCTGCCGTCGGAGCTGATGGGCTCCGCGCCGCGCAATCAGGAATGGTCCTCGCCCGCCGCGCAGGTCCGCATCGTCGACGGCGACACCATCCGCCTCGGCGACCGCACGCTCCGCCTCTACGGCGTCGAGGCGCCCGAGCGCGGCCAGTTCTGCACCGACGAGCAGGGGGCCCTCTACGATTGCGGCACCGCCGCCGCGGCCGAGCTTGCGCGCCTGGTCGGCGATCGCGGCATCGCGTGCCGCGTTCAGGGCCGCGACCGCTTCGGCCGCGCGCTGGGCGTCTGCAGCGCCGGCGGCGTCGAGCTGAACACGGCCCTCGTGACCACGGGCTGGGCGCTGGCCGACGGAGGGTCCCTGCCCGCCCTGGTCCCGGTCGAGGCCGCGGCCCGCACGGCGCAGCGCGGCCTGTGGGTCGGCGGCTTCGAGCCCCCCGCGCATTGGCGCCGCGGCTACTGAAGCCGGCATTACGCCTGGTTAGCTACGGCGTAAGGTTGCCCCGATAGACAAGGCCGCCATTGCGCCTATCCTGCATTGCAGCATGGACCCCGAGGTCAATCGGGCGCGCGAAACAGTTTGTGAGGAAGGCTGCTGACATGAGCAAGAACGGCTCGATCACCATCACGCTTGACGGCAGCAATGCCAGCGCTTCAATGCCGCTGCTCGGCGGCACGCTCGGCCCGCAGGTCGCGGATATCCGTAAGCTCTATTCGAGCCTCGGAATCTTCACCTACGATCCCGGCTACGGCGAGACCGCCAGCTGCGAAAGCAAGATCACCTATATCGACGGCGACGCCGGCGTGCTGCTCTACCGCGGCTATCCGATCGAGCAGCTCGCCGAGAAGAGCGACTTCATCGAGGTCTGCTACCTCCTGATGCACGGCGAGCTGCCGACCAAGGGGGAGCTCGACAAGTACCGCAAGGACGTCACGCACCACACCATGGTGCACGAGCAGATCCGCCGCTTCTTCGACGGCTTCCGCCGCGACGCGCACCCGATGGCCATCATGTGCGGCGTCGTCGGCGCGCTGGCGGCCTTCTACCACGACAACCTCGACATCAACGACGAGCGCCAGCGCGAGGTCGCGGCCTTCCGCCTCATCGCCAAGGTGCCGACCATCGCGGCGATGGCCTACAAATATGCGCTGGGCCAGCCCTTCGTGTATCCGCGCAATGACCTCAGCTACGCGGCGAACTTCCTCTACATGCTGAACTCGGTCCCGGCCGAGCCCTACGAGGTCTCGCCCGTCCTGTCCCGCGCCATGGATCTGATCCTGATCCTGCATGCCGACCACGAGCAGAACGCCTCGACCTCGACGGTGCGGCTCGCGGGTTCGACGGGTGCCAACCCCTTCGCCTGCATCGCGGCCGGCATCGCGGCCCTCTGGGGCCCCGCCCATGGCGGCGCCAACGAGGCCGTCCTCAAGATGCTGGGCGAGATCGGCACCCCCGATAAGATCCCCGCCTTCATCGAGCAGGTGAAGGACAAGAACAGCGGCGTGAAGCTCATGGGCTTCGGGCACCGGGTCTACAAGAACTTCGACCCGCGCGCGAAGATCATGAAGGACACCTGCCACGAGGTTCTGGCCGAGCTCGGCATCAAGGACGAGCCGTTGCTCGACATGGCGATGGCAATGGAGAAGATCGCGCTGACGGACGAGTATTTCGTCTCGCGCAAGCTGTATCCGAACGTCGATTTCTACTCGGGCATCATCCTCAAGGCGATGGGCATCCCGACCTCCATGTTCACGGTCATCTTCGCCGTCGCCCGCACGGTCGGCTGGGTGAGCCAGTGGAAGGAGATGATCGAGGATCCGAGCCAGCGCATCGGCCGCCCCCGTCAGATCTACACGGGCGCCGACACGCGCGACTACAAGACGGCGGACCAGCGCGGCTGATCCTCGGATCGTTCCCTACATGGAACCCGGCTTCCTCGCGGAAGCCGGGTTTTTTGTTGGGCGCTCCGGACAGGCGAAGCGTCATGATCGCAGTTTAGGCAGTTGCTTCGATAACGTGCGAACAAATCCGGTTCCGCGTCGCGCAATGCCAAATTCTCTGCACTCGTCCATGCTGACCCGGCACCGCTCTCGGTAGCCTCCGTCGTGTTGCACTCCCGGAGGATGCCCATGTTCAAGAACCTGCCCCCGATGTCCCGTCGAGCCCTGCTCGCAACCCCCGTGGTCGGTGCGCTGGCAACGCCCGCTATCGGTCAGACCGCGACCATCAAGGTCGGTGTGCTCCACTCGCTCTCCGGCACCATGGCGATCAGCGAGACCGCGCTGCGCGACACCGTGCTGATGATGATCCAGTGGCAGAACGCCCGCGGCGGCCTGCTCGGCCGCCAGCTCGAGGCCGTGGTCGTCGACCCCGCCTCCAACTGGCCGCTCTTCGCCGAGAAGGCGCGCGAACTGCTCGCCGTCTCCAAGGTGGACGTGACCTATGGCTGCTGGACCTCGGTGTCCCGCAAGTCCGTTCTGCCGGTCTTCGAGGAGTTGAACGGCCTCCTCTTCTACCCCGTCCAGTACGAGGGCGAAGAGCAGAGCCGGAACATCTTCTACACCGGCGCCGCGCCGAACCAGCAGGCGATCCCGGCGGTCGAGTACCTGCTCGGCCCCGATGGCGGCAACGCCAAGCGCATCGCGCTGCTCGGCACGGACTACGTCTATCCGCGCACGACCAACCGCATCCTGCGCGGCTACCTCAACTCCAAGGGCATCGCCGATGCCGACATCATAGAGGAGTACACGCCCTTCGGTCACAGCGACTGGCAGGGCATCGTCACGCGGGTGAAGCAGTTCGCCGCGCAGGGCAAGAAGACCGCCATCGTCTCGACCATCAACGGCGATGCGAACGTCCCCTTCTACCGCGAGCTGGGCAACCAGGGCATCAAGGCCGAGGACATCCCGTCCGTCGCCTTCTCGGTCGGCGAGGAGGAGCTGGCCGGTATCGATGCCCGCCCGCTGGTCGGCCACCTGGCCGCCTGGAACTACTTCATGTCGGTGCCCGGCCCCGCCAATGCGGAGTTCCTGACCACATGGCGCACCTTCATCAACAACCCGCGCCGCGTGACCAACGACCCGATGGAGGCCACCGTCACCGGCTTCAAGATGTGGGCGCAGGCCGTGGCCGCCGCCAACACCACGGCGGTCGATGCGGTGCGCGAGAAGATGTACGGCCAGAAGGTCATGGCCGCCTGCGGCTACGAGGAGGAGATGCACCGCAACCATCACCTCTCCAAGCCGGTGATGATCGGCGAGATCCAGGCCGATGGTCAGTTCAACATTGTCTACAAGACGCCGACCGCGATCCCGGCCGAGAACTGGTCGCCGTTCATTCCCGAGAATGCCAATCGTAGGCGCTAATTGCCTTCAAACGTCAGGCGCACGCTCCGCGCGCCTGGCTTCGCGCCGCAACCGGCGCGCCCGGCCGGCAAGTCAGTTTGGGCGCGCCGGCCGCCTTGCGGCTGGATGCTCGAAGGGATGTTCTGACTTGGCGTTGTGGCAATCGCCGAAGGGAGCGGGTCGGGGAGCAGTCCTGCTTTTTCTAGGCCTGTTCCTGCTCGTAGCCCCTGCTCGTGCGCAGAATTTCGACAGCCTCGTCCCCCGCCTCGGCGGCAGCTTCGGCGAACAGGCCGAAGCGGTGGACCAGTTGGGCTCGCTGGGCGACCCGCGCGCCCTTCCCCTCCTCCAGGCCCTGTCGGACGCGCGGCTGCTGAAGCTGGCCGACGGCAGCGTGGCCGTGCAGCAAGGCACCGCCACGCCCGAGGGTGCCAGCCTCATCCGCATCAACAACCGGGTGCGCGTCGCGTTGCGCGGCGCGCTGGGCCGGTTGCAGCTTGCCTCGCCCGTCGTGGCGCAGCGCCTGGGCGCCGCCGAGGCCATCCTGCGCAACCGCAGCGCCGAGGACATTCCCGCGCTGGAGGCCGCGCTCGCCCGCGAGCAGAACGCACAGGTCCGCGAACGCATGGAGCTGGCGCTGGGCGGTGCCCGCCTCGCCTCCACCGACGCGGCCGCCAAGCGCGCCGGCATCGCGACGCTGGGCGGCTCCTCCTCGCCGGAGGCGCGCAACCTGCTGCTCGCCTCCCGCGCCGCCAATGCCGAACTTGCGGCCGAGATCGACGTGGCCATCGCCGCGATCGACCGCAAGCTGCAGTTCCGCCAGGCTGCGGAGACCTTCTTCCAGGGGGTCTCGCTCGGCTCGGTGCTGCTGCTGGCGGCCCTCGGCCTCGCCGTGACCTTCGGCGTCATGGGCGTGATCAACATGGCGCATGGCGAGTTCGTGATGATCGGCGCCTATGCGACCGTCGTCGTGCAGGAGTTCTGCCGGAACATCCCCGCCCTGCAGCCCTGGTCGCTGCCGCTCGCCATTCCCGTCGCCTTCCTCGTGACCGCCGCTATCGGCGCGGCCATGGAGCGCGGGCTGATCCGCCACCTCTACGGCCGCCCACTGGAGACGCTTCTGCTCACCTTCGGCGTGGGCATGGTGCTGCAGCAGGTGGTGCGGCTGGTCTTCGGCGCGCAGAACCGCGAGGTGATCAGCCCGCCCTGGATGATGGGCACGCTGACCCTGCCCGGCGGCATCTCGATCACGCAGAACCGGGCCTGGATCGTCCTGTTCTCCATCGCCGTGCTGCTGGCGACGCTCGCCGCCATCCGGCTCACCCGCTTCGGGCTGGAGATGCGGGCCGTGGTGCAGAACCGGCGCATCGCGGCGACGATGGGCATCCGCACCGGGCGCGTGGACGCCATGACCTTTGCGTTTGGATCAGGCATCGCGGGCCTCGCGGGCGTGGCGCTGAGCCAGATCGACAACGTCTCGCCCAACCTCGGCACGGGCTACATCATCGACAGCTTCATGGTGGTGGTCTTCGGCGGCGTGGGCTCGCTGATGGGCACGCTGATCGGCGCCTTCACCCTGGGCCTCGTGAACAAGGTGCTGGAGCCCTATGCGGGTGTGGTGCTGGCCAAGGTGCTGCTTCTGGTGGGCATCATGCTGTTCATCCAACGACGACCCAAAGGCCTCTTCGCGCTCAAGGGGCGCGCGGCCGACCAATGA
>JAQGHZ010000529.1 GCA_028291485.1 Rubritepida sp.
CGCCGCGGCGCCATGATGATGATCCTGCTGACCCTGCCGCCCTGCCTCGTCCTGGCCGGCGCCGGCGACTGGGCGCTGCGGCTGTGGCTCGGTGCGGAGTTCGCGGCGAATGGCGGGATGGTGCTGCGCATCCTGGCGGCCGGCATCTTCTTCTCCTGCCTCTCCTTCTCGGCCAATGCGCTGCTGGACGCGATGGGCCGCCCGGACGCGACGGCCAAGCTGATCCTGGCCGAGGTCGTGGTGTTCCTGCCCATCTCGGCGCTCATGCTCCGGTGGATCGGCATCGAGGGCGCGGCCATCGCCTGGGGCCTGCGCGCGCTGGCGGATTGCCTGGGCAAGTTCTGGCTCGCGGGCTGGCTGTACCCGCCCGCGCGCGAGGCGACGCGGCGCCTCGCGCTTCCGCTGATCCTCTCGATGCTGGCGCTGGTGGCCACGGTGCTGGCGCCCGACTGGCGCTGGGCCACGGCGATCGCCCTGCCCGGCTTTCTCGCCGTCGCACTGGCCACGCTGCGCGTGCTGACTCCGGAGGAGCGCACCACGCTGCGCCCCCTGCTGCGGCGCCCCTGGCAGGCGCGGCGGCTGCTGCAATCGGGAATCGCATGATCGTACTGAACGGGCGTTTCCTCACCCAGGGCCTCACCGGCGTGCAGCGCTATGCGCGCGAGACCGCGCGCGCACTGGATGCGCTGGTCGCCGCCGGCGAGGCGCCACCGATCCGGCTGCTGGCGCCGCCGGGCGCGGAGGGGCTGGAGGCCTTTCCCTTCCTCGCGCCGCGCATGGTCGGCAGCCGCGGCGGACAGCTCTGGGAGCAGCTCGACCTGCCGCGCGCGCTCTCCGGCGATTTTCTCCTGAACCTCGGCAACACGGCGCCGATCCTGGCCGGGAACAAACAGGCCGTGGTGATCCACGATGCGGGCGTCTTCGACACGCCCGAGAGCTATTCCTGGAAGTTCCGCACCTGGTACCGGACGATGCAGCGGATCCTCGCGTTCCGGGGCGCCCGCATCCTCACCGTCTCGGAATTCTCCGCCGGGCGGATCGCGGCCAACCTGGCCGTCAAAAACCACGACATCGGCGTAACCCTCGAGGGCGGCGAGCACATCCTGCACCAGCCGGCCGACACGGCGATCCTGGAACGCCACGGCCTCGCGCGGCACGGCTACGCGCTGGTGGTGGGCACGGGGGCCGCGCACAAGAACCTCGCCGCGCTGCGCGACGCCATCGGCGCGCTGGGCGCGCGCGGGCTGGTGCTGGCGGTGGCCGGCGCGAAGGATGCAGGCGTCTTCCGGCAGGAGGGCGGCGCGGAGCTGGACCAGCACATCCGCCCGCTGGGGCGCGTCTCCGACGCGGAGTTGCGCGCGCTCTACGAATCGGCGCTCTGCCTCGTCTTCCCCTCGCGCTACGAGGGATTCGGCCTGCCGCCGGTGGAAGCCATGTGGTGCGGCTGCCCGGTGGTGGCGAGCCGCATCGGCGCCGTCGCGGAGGTGTGCGGCGACGCCGCCCTGTGGTTCGACGCGACACGCCCGGAAAGCCTCGGCGAGGCCATCGGCAAGCTCGCCGACGATCCGGAATTCCGTGCCTCCATCGCCGAGGCCGGGCGCCATCGAACCGCCCGCTTCTCGTGGGATGCCGCGGCTCGAAGACTGCTGGGATATCTGCCGCGATGAAGATCGCCATCATCCATGAATGGCTGGACAGCTACGCCGGATCGGAGCGCGTGGTGGAGCAGATGCTCGCCTGCTTTCCGGAGGCCGACCTTTACGCGCTCTGCGACTTTTTGCCCGACGGCCAGCGCGGATTCCTGGGCGGGAAAGTACCAACCACCAGCTTCATCCAGCGCCTCCCCTTCGCGCGGAAGTTGTTCCGCAACTACCTGCAGCTGATGCCGCTCGCGGTCGAGCAGTTCGACCTGCAAGGCTATGATCTCGTCGTGTCGTCATCCCATGCGGTGGCGAAGGGCGTCATCACCGGGCCGGGCACGAGGCATGTTTCCTACGTCCACAGCCCGATGCGCTACGCCTGGGATCTGCAGCACCAGTATCTGCGCCAGGCCGGGCTGACGCGTGGGCTCAAGGGCCTCTACACGCGCTGGCTGCTGCACAAGCTGCGCGCCTGGGACCAGCTGAGCTCGGCGCGGCCCGACGTGATCCTGGGTAATTCCAGCTACATCGTGGAGCGCATCCGCAAAGTGTGGCGGCGCGAGGCCGAGGTGCTGCACCCGCCCGTGGACCTCGAAGGCTTTCCGCTCAGCACCGCACCGCGGACGCATTTTCTCGTGGCCTCGCGGCAGGTGCCCTATAAGCGCGTGGAACTGGTCGCGGAAGCTTTTCGGCGCATGCCGGAGCTGAACCTCGTCGTGGCCGGCGACGGTCCTTCCGCACCGCTGGTCGCCGAGGCCGCGAAGGGTGCGCCGAACATCGAGGTCCGCGGCCGCGTGCCGCAGGCGGAGTTGATTGCGTTGCTCCAGGGCGCGCGCGCCTTCGTCTTCGCCGCCGAGGAGGATTTCGGCATCGCCATGGTCGAGGCGCAGGCCTGCGGCACGCCGCTGATCGTCTATGGCCGCGGCGGCGCCCGCGACATCGTGGCCGAGGGCCGGACGGGGCTCTTCTTCGAGGAGCAGAGCGCGGAGGCGATCGTCGCGGCCGTGCGTTCCTTCGTGGCTCGCGAGGCGGATTTCACGCCGGAGGCCTGCCACGCCCAGGCCCAGCAGTTCAGCATCGCGGAGTTCCGCCGCAAGCTTCTGGAAGTGGTCGCCCGAGATGCTGCGCCACCGATTCAGCCCTCTGCGCCTGCGGCGCTCCGGCCATCGGGGGCAATGTGATCTCGCTGGTCGTATCCACCAAGGGCCGCGTCGCCGAGATCGGTGCGCTCTTCGACAGCCTCCTCGCCGGTGCCAGCGCTGAATTCGAGGTGCTGCTGGTGGACCAGAACGAGGATGGTCGCCTCGACGCCCTGGCCGAGGCCTATGCGCCGCGTCTGAAGCTGCGCCACCTGCGCAGCCCGCGCGCCCATGCCAATGCCGGGCGGAACCTCGGGCTCCAGCACGCGCGCGGCGATCTCGTGGGCTTTCCGGACGACGACTGCGTGTTTCCGGCCGGCGTGCTCGGCCGGGTCCGCGCGGCCTTCGATGCCGATCCGCAGCTTTCCATCCTCACGGGCCCTGCGGCCGCGCCGCAGGGCGGGCTGGGCTCCGGACGCTGGAACGAGGTGGCAGGCGCGATCACGCTGGAAAACGTCTGGACCAGCGTGATCGAGTTCAACCTCTGGCTTCGGCACGACGTGGCACTCGCCCTCGGCGGCTTCGACGAGGCGATGGGCCCCGGGGCGCGCTTCGGCTCGGCCGAGGGCAACGACCTCGTCTGCCGTGCCATGGCGAAGGGCCTCGCGGCCCGCTATGCGCCGGAGCTGCGCGTGGTCCATCCCGACAAGCGCCTCACGCCGGAGGCCGTCGCGCGCGCGGAACGCTATGGCCTGGGCCTCGGCTTCGCGCTGCGGCGGCATTGTGTGCCGGCCGGAATCTGGGCGCCGTTCCTCTACCGCCCGATCGCCGGCGCCGGCGTCTCGCTTTTGCGCGGGCGCCTGCTGAACGCGCGCTACTATCTCGCGACGTTCCAGGGCCGGCTGTCCGGCTTCCTCTCCGCGGAATCCCGCGCCCTGCCCCATCCCGCTCCGCTGGAGAGCCTCGCATGAGGATCGCCATCGGGATCGCCACGCGCGGCCGGCCGGTCATCCTGGGCGAGGTGCTGCAGGAGTTGGATCGCCAGACCCGTGCGCCGGACCGAGTCACCGTCTGCCACGTCACCGACAGCGACATCGACGGCCTGACGGAGCGCTTCCCCGGCGTCGAATTCCTCACCTCGCCGGCCGGTCTTCCGCGCCAGCGCAACCGTATCCTCGACGCCGTCGCCGATTGCGACGCGGTGCTGTTCCTGGATGACGACTTCATCGCGGGTCCACGATGGCTGGAGGCGCTGGAAGGCGTGATGGCCGCGCATCCCGAATGCGCCGTCGCCACCGGCACCGTCGTCGCGGACGGCGCCAAGGGCCCCGGCCTCACGCCCGAATCCGCGCGCGAGACGCTGGCCGCCGACACGCCTCCCGACGACCTGCTCGGCTTCCACGAGCACTTCAACGGCTATGGCTGCAACATGGCGCTGCGCCTCGCGCCTGTCCGCGAACACGGGCTGCGCTTCGACGAGAAGCTGCCGCTCTACGGCTGGTACGAGGATCTGGACCTCACGCGCCGCCTATTGCCCTACGGAAAGATCTTTCGGCTGCACGGCGCGCGCGGCGTGCATCTCGGCACGAAGTCCGGCCGCGTGCCGGGCATCAAGCTCGGCTATTCTCAGGTGGTGAATCCCATCTACCTCGCGCGCAAGGGCAGCTATCCCTGGAGCCACGCGCTGCGCTCGGTCGCACGGCATTGCGCGATGAACCTGGCGCGCTCGCCCCTGCCCGAGCCCGAGGTGGACCGCTGGGGCCGGTTCCGCGGGAATCTGCGCGGGCTGCTCGACCTCGCCACCGGCCGCGCGGATCCCGAGCGGATCCTCACGCTGTGAGCCAGGGATCCGTGAACGGGGGGCCCTGGCGAATCGTGCGGATCGCCGATCGGCCGGAGTTCATCCCCCTGGTCGCGAACTGGCTCTGGGACGCCTTCTGGCAGCCCAACGGCCACCGGCTGGAGGAGGTGCGCGAAATCCTCGCCGATGCCGATGCCGAGGTCGGCACGCCGCAGAGCTTCGTGCTGCTCGCCGGCGAGGTCCCCTGCGGCACGGCGAGCTTCATGTCCGCCGATCTGGAGATCCGCAACGACATCGGCCCCTGGCTCGCCGGCGTCTATGTCGTGCCCGAGGCGCGCGGCCAGGGCTGCGCGCAGCGGCTCGTGGCGGCGGTGGAGGAGGCGGCGCGACAGGCGGGCCACGAGTCGCTGTTCCTCTACACGAACGACGCGCAGGGGTTTTACGACAGGCTCGGCTGGTACGCGATCGGGGAGGCGGTCGACAACGGCCGCCCCGTCACCATCATGCGGCGTGACCTGTAGCCCTCAGCAGGGCCGCCCGGGGGCCAGCTCGCCGCGTGCGAGGAGCAGCGCGACTCCGCATTGCGCCTCCGAAGCGCGGCGCCCCAGCGAGCAGGTCAGATGTCCCGCGCGCTTCGTGCGCCAGCCGGGCTGGCAGGCGTCATTCCGGACTGGGCCGGACATCGCGTCGAACATCCGCCGCGCGGCCGCACCCGTGATGGTCAGATAGGCATGCGTGCCGGCCGGCTCGCCGGGCGGCGGATCGATCAGGGTCGCGCCGCCGAACAGGGCCTCGCCGGTCAGGCGCTCCGTTGTCAGGTTCTGCGCGGTCGCGAGGTCCGCCCCGAGCAGTAACGCGACCAGCGCCAGCGCGGCGCTCCTCCGTCTGTCGGCACCCATGCCGCGCCCTCCCTGTATGGCCGCGGCATCCTAGCCGGAAAACTTCAGGGCGCGGGGAAGAGCGCGCTGGTGCGCCCGAGGAGCCGATAGGCGATCAGCCCCACATATTCCCGCACCGCCCATTCCGCCTGTCCCAGCCGGAAGGAGAAGGGCGGGTCGAACCAGCCCTGCCCGCCCGGCGCGGTGGAATAGTTCACCGGCCAGGGCGTCACGTCCCATCCCGCGCGGCGGAAGCAGCCGACCGAGCGCGGCATGTGGCTCGCCGAGGTCACCAGCAGCCAGCGCTCGCCAGGCCGCGGGCCCGCCACGCGGTGGGAGAAGACGGCGTTCTCCCAGGTGTTGCGGGACTCGCCTTCGAAGACCACGCGCTCGCCCTCCAGCCCGAGCGAGGCCCAGAGCTGGCGAGCGACGTCGGCCTCGGTCTCGTGGCGGGTGACCACCGTCCCCTGGCCGCCGGTGAAGAGGATGCGCGCCTCGGGATGGCGCCGCGCGAGGGCGACGGCCTCGGTCATCCGCTCGGCGGCGCCGTTGAGGGCGGGGATGCCGCGCCGCTCGGTCAGGAGTTGCTCGACGGCGCCGCCCAGGATGATCACGCCGTCCACGCGCTCGAACTCGGCCGGGCGTGGGAAGCGGTCCTCCAGCGGCAGGGTGATCCAGGCCGGCAGCGGCGTCAGCAGCACGGCCACGAACCAGCCCAGGCCGAGGACCAGAGGCACCCTCCCCCAGCGTCGGCGGGCGATCAGGGCGATGGCGCCGATCACGGCCAGCAGCAGCGCGAAGGTGTTGGGCCGCGCGAACAGCCAGAAGACCTTGGAGACGAGGAAGAGGATGTCCTCCATCACTCGGCCTCGACGCGGCGCCAGAGTTCCACGGTCCCGCGTTCCTCCACGAAGCTGGCGGCGAGCTCATAGCCCTCGTCCAGCGCCTCGGTCAGCATCGACATGGCCGAGGGCCGCATGGCGAACCATTCGCTGCGGTCGAGCACGATGAAGCGCGGGCGAGAATCGAGGATGCGCTTCACCTCCGCATCCGTGTCCACCCCGGCGAGGTTGGCGAAGCTGCCCGTCAGGTGCACCGGGAAGGGGAAGCGCGTGGGCAGGTTCGCGTGGGTCAGGAAATAGACCACGGGCTGGTAGTTCGGCACGAAGATCGTGTCGCCGGGCTGGAGCTCGTCATTCATCATCGCGGCCATGCGGCGGGGGGTGTCGGGGCTGCCCATGGCGAAACCGCGGCTGAGGCGTGGCGAAAGATCGGTCGCGACGATATCCGCGCAGATCGCGACGACCATGACGCCCAGCAGCAGGCGCCCGCGATGCCCGGCGGCGAAGCGCGTGAAGGCATAGGCGCCGGTCGCGGCCAGCAGCGCCAGCGGCGGGATCGAGATCAGAAAATAATGCGGGAAGAAGAAGCCCGGCCCCGCCACCGCCAGCGCCCCCGCGACGAGCCACGCCGTGCCCAGCAGCGCGAGCCGCCGCAGCGTTGGCTCGCGCCACGAGAAGAGCAGCGCCGCCAGGGCCAGCGCCAGCAGCCAGCGCAGCGCCAACGCGGCCAGCGTGATGCGCCAGAGCATCTGCTCGGTCGGGATGCGGCCCGAGGCGTATTGCAGCGGCGCCAGGATGGTGCTGGCCCACCAGATGCCGAACTCGCCGCGCAGCGCGTAGATTCCGGCCACGAGCAGCGTGGGCGCCAGGCACAGCGCGGCATAGGCGGCGGCGAAGCGCAGCAGCGCCCACCCCTGCCGCGCCCGCAGCGCCGGCCAGGCGAAGAGCGCGAAGATCAGGCAGCCCTCGGGCGTCACCACCGGCTTGATGACCAGCGCCACGCCGATCAGCACGCCCATGGCGATCAGCCGCGGCCAGGGGCGGCCGCCCATCAGCGCGATCGCCAGAGCGAAGACCACCAGCGGCGCGAAGATGATCTCGGTGTTGGAGGCGAGTCCGCCCAGCAGCAGGCTGTGCGCCGCATAGAGCAGCGCCGCCGCGTAGCCCAGGCTGCGCGGCCCACCCATCACGCGGGTCAGCATGATCAGCGCATAGCCCGTCGCGGTGACGCAGAAGGCGCCGAGGAAGCGCACCGTCTGCAGGCTCTCGCCGCCGATGAGGAAGGCGCCGGCGATGGCCGCGGGCGCGCCCACCGGATGCATGTCCCACACGCCCGAGAGCGGCCAGTTGCCGCGGAGCCATTCGCGGGCCTGGAGGATGTAGAGGCTCTCGTCCCAGTCGATCACCGAGGGCAGGAAGGAGGCCCAGCGCAGCCCCGCCACCAGCAGCGGCAGCAGCAGCAGGGCCAGGACCCAGCGCAGGTGCAGGCGTTCGCGAATAACGGTCTGGGAGGACATCGGCGGAAGGTGAGGCTTGTCGGCCCGGGGGGCAACTGTGGGGCAACCGTGGGGGGCTGGGCCGGCAACGATGCCGGCCCCGGGTAGCTCTAGCGTCGCGGCAGGCGCCGGCCGCCGAGTTGCGCCTCGATCTGCGGCACCATCACTTCGGCGATGCGGAAATAGCCGTTCTGCGTGAAGTGGAGCGCGTCCGGCGCGCGCAGCGAAGTGGGGTGGCTGCGGCCATTGAACCACTTCTCGTCGTAGCGGCCATCGTGCAGCGTCAGTGGGCGCAGATGGAGGTAGGGGATGTTCGCGCGCCGCGTGGCCTGGACCTGCAGGGCGTCGATCCAGGCATAGGCCTGGTCGATCTGCGGCGAGCCGGCGGAGGGCAGCCCGACCCAAAGCGGCGCGATCCGGGCCGCGCGCAGCATGGCCACCAGCCGGGCCATGCGCTCCGCATAGGCCTCGGCGAATTCCTGGCTGCCGAAGGCCAGAGGCTCCCGCCCGTCCGTGAAGGTCAGGCGCTGGTTGTCCACGCTCCCAAGGCTGATCACGGCGGCCGCGTAGCGGTTCGGCGCGGCGCGCAGCAGTTCCTCCAGCCGGGTGAACCAGTTGCCGAAATTGGCCATCTGCGCCTCGGCCCGGGCGAGGCCGGTGTTGACGATGCCGCGCGCGTCCACGGTCACGCCCCAGGCGAGAACCCAGGTGAGGCCGATCGCCAGGCCGTTGGAATGGGAATCCCCGATGACCAGGATCTGCGTGCCGCGGTTGTTCTCGCTCAGCAGCGTCTGCCGGCCCTGCGCCAT
>JAQGHZ010000268.1 GCA_028291485.1 Rubritepida sp.
GTCCACGGTGAAGGGCTCGCGCCGCGGCGGCGCGGGCGCCGGCCGCGCGGGGGCCGCGATGCCAAGCAGGCCGCGATAGACATCCGGGAAGATGATCGCGGTGCCGCTGATCGACATCGACAGGAACACCACCAGGATCCAGATGCCGGTGACCTGATGCAGGTCCAGGTTGAAGCGCACGAAGGGCCGGCGGCGGATCAGCGTCAGCGCCTCCTTGTAGGAGGCGCCGCCGCGCGGCCACCAGGTCCAGAGGCCGGTGAGCGCGAGCGTCAGCAGGATCACGCCGAACCAGCCGATAATGGTGCGGCCGTTGTACTCGCGCAGCAGCAGGAACTCGTGCAGCGAATGCACCGTGCTGACGAAGCCCGTGCTGACATCATGCCTGCCGAGCACATGACCGGTCGCCGGATCGATGTAGCTCGCCCAGGCGCCGGGCTGGCCGCGCTGACGCCGGTCGAAGGCGACCCAGACCGGCCAGACGGCGTCGGGCGGGCGGACCTGCTGCACGCCCCGCGAGCCGGCCTCCTCGGCCGCGCGGATCGCGGCGGAAAAGCCGACGTTGGGATCGGCCGGGCCGCTCGCGTGGAAGAGCGCGGGATGCAGCGCGGCGAAGATCTCGCGCTGGAAGGCGAGTATGGCGCCGGTCATGCCCTGCATCACCAGGAACAGCCCCACGATCAGCCCGACCCAGCGGTGCAGGAAGAGGACGGTCGGACGGATCTTCATGAGGCGTCGGCCCAGCGTCGCAAGAGGTTGTGATACACGGCGGTGAGCTGCACCGGCCCGCGATGCTCGGCGTCCAGGTCGGCGCGCACGCCGTTGATCGCCATGTCGAGGTCGAAGAGCAGGGCGCGCTGGGCGTCGTCGCGCACCATGCTCTGCACCCAGAAGAAGGAGGCGAGCCGCGAGCCCCGGGTCACGGGCATCACGCGATGCAGGCTCGTCGCGGGATAGGCCACCATGTGGCCCGCGGGCAGCTTCACGCGATGCTCGCCATAGGCATCCTCCACCACCAGCTCGCCGCCGTCGTAATCCTCGGGCTCGGCGAGGAAGAGCGTGCAGGAGACGTCGGTGCGGATGCGATGCGGCGTGCCGGTGACCTGGCGGATGGCGTTGTCCACATGGGCGCCGAAGGTCATGCCGGGGTCGTAGCGATTGAACAGCGGTGGATAGACGCGCAGCGGCAGCACGCCGGAGATGAACAGCCCGTTGCGCTCCAGCGCGGCGAGCACGATCTGGCCGAGCTCGCGCGCCTCGGGGCTGCCCTCGGGGATCTGGAGGTTGTCCTTGACCTGGGCGGATTGATGGCCGGCGGTGATCCGTCCATCGATCCAGGGCGCGGAAGCGGCAAGGCGTTGCGCAGTGCGCAGCGACTCCCCTTCGAGCACCGATGGTATGCTCAGCAGCACGTCGGTCAGAACCTCGCCGTCAGCGATCCGATGATGGTGCGGCCCGCACCCGGGGTGATGTTCCCCTGGTAGACGCCTTCGTAGAACCGGCGGTCCGTCAGGTTGAGGCCGTTCAGGCGCGCCGTCAGGCCCTGGGTGATGGCCCAGGAGACGGTCGCGTCGTAGCGGGCATAGGCCGGCACGCGCGTGGTGTTTGTCGTGTTGGCGTAGCGGCTGTCGACGTAGCTGGCGCCGCCGCCGATCGTGATGCCGTAGGGCAGGTCATAGGTGGTCCAGAACGTCGCGGTGTGGCGCGGCGTGTTGAGCATCTCGCGGCCCACCTCGGCCGGGTTGAGCGACTTGGTGATCTCCGAGTTCAGGTAGGTGTAGCCGGCGATCAGGTTCCAGCCCGGCAAGCTCGGCACCGGCGCGCCGCTCAGTGAGATCTCGCCGCCGCGCACCCGCTGCTCGCCCTGCAGAACGGTCACGGTCGAGTTGGTCGGGTCCGTGGTGCGGGCATTTTCCTTGGTGATCTGGAAGAGGGCGGCGCGCAGTTCGAAGTTGCGCGTGATCTCCCAGCTCGCGCCCAGCTCGTAGGAGAGGTTCGACTCGGGCGCGAGGTTCGTGGTCGCCGCCGTGAGCGCGATGCTCTCCGCCGAGGGGTTGTAGGAGGTGCCGGCCGCGAAGTAGGTGCGCACGCCCTGGACGGGCTTGAACACGCCGGCCGCACGCCAGCTCCACATGTTGTCGTTGCTTCGCAGCTCGGCGGCACCGGGCGTGAACCGGTTGTTCAGAGTCGCGTCGAACCTCTCGAAGCGGAAGCCGCCGAGGACCTCGAAGAAGCGGCCGATGCGGATCTGGTCGACCGCGTAGACCGCGACGCGGTTGGCGTCGGTCTTGGTGTCGGCGGTCAGGGTGCGGGCGTCCTGGTAGAACGGCGCCTGGTTGAAGTCGGGGTAGAGGAGCGACGCATTCGGGCGGGTCGCCGTCCAGCGACGAAGCTGCACGCTCTCGCGGCCGATCTCCAGTCCGGACACGACATTGTGCTGCAACGGGCCGGTGACGGCCTGGACGCGCAGTTCGGTCTGATTCTCGAGGACGTTGCTGGTGCCGGCACGCAGCTGCGCTTGGCGCGTCACCATGATGTCGGCCAGCGGCGTGAGCG
>JAQGHZ010000598.1 GCA_028291485.1 Rubritepida sp.
CATCGCCGAGGTGCGGATGGGCATGGTGGTGAACTGCGTCATGCTCGCGCGCAGGTGCGGCGTGCGGTAGATCGGGACCAGGTTGCGCTGCGCGCCGCCGCCGCCCGCGAGCGCGGGATTGATCGAGGGCGGGATGGGCTGGCCGCCCTCCATCAGAGCCGCGGCGTAGAGCGTGGGAATGGCGCCGCGGCCGGGACGGCCGGAATGGCCGTTGCAGCGGACATGCACCTTCCAGCCGGCGAGATTGTTGGCCTCGTCCAGCCCGGCCTCGACCTCCACCAGCATGGCGGGCGAATGCGGCGCCTGGGACATCTCCTGCGCGCGCGTCCAGAGCACGCGGATCGGGATATTCGGCCGCTGCCGGGCGCAGAGGGCGGCATCCAGCGCGACGTCGTCCGCGCCGTTGTGGCCGTAGCAGCCCGAGCCCTCGACATGCTGGATGACGATGTTCTCCTCCGGCAGCTTCAGCGCCTTCGTCAGATCCGTCCGCAGGTTGTAGACGCCCTGCGAGTGGGTCCAGATCCGCATCACCGTGCCGTCCCAGCGCGCGATGGCGCAGCAGGTGCCGACGGAGCCATGCGCGACGAAGGGGCGGTAGAATGTTCGGCGGATGCGCTGCGTGGCGGAGACCGGCTCGCCGTGCTCCTGGACGATGCTGTCGGTGCCGGGCGCCCCGGCGATCCAGGCCCGGATGTCGGCGGGCAGCGTGGCGCTGTCGCTCCATCGCGCCTCCCGTGTCGCGCGGACGGCGAGGCGTTCGGCCTCGAATTCCGTCCCGGCCAGCACCGCGAGGACATCGCCGTCACGGATCGCGAAATCCGGCGCCGCGAGCAGCTTCGCGCCGATCGACGCAGGCCGGATCATCCGCGCGTGCATCATGCCCGGCAGTCGCAGGTCGTGGAGGAAGCGCGCCTCGCCGAAGAGCTTCTCCGGCAGGTCCAGCCGCGGCACGGAGCGCCCCGCCACGCGCCGCTCGCCGGGCGGCTTGGCCTTCGCATCCGGCGAGGCCTCGGCGTCCAGCAGGTCGCGATCGGCCAAGGTGGCGTAGGAGCCGATCTCCCCTTCCGGCCCGAGGAAGCGCCCCTCCTCCACCCGCAGCGCCTCGACCGGCACGCCGCTCGACTGCGCCGCCACCGAGAGGAACAGCGCCCGCGCATCGGCACAGGCGTGCCGGAGCGCCATGCCGCCCTCCTGCACGGAGAGGCTGCCGGAGGTCACCGCCTCGTTGGGACTTTCGCCCGTGATGGTGGGCGCGACCTCGATCCGCTCCAGCGCCACGTCCAGCTCGTCCGCCGCGATCTGGGTGAGCGCGGTCAGGATGCCCTGCCCCAGCTCCACCTTGCCGGGATGGATGGTCACACGCCCATCGGCGTGAAAGGTGAGCCAGGAATCCAGCCGCCGGTTGACGTGCAGGCTTCCGGGCAGCTTGGGGCGGCCGTCCTCGCCGCCACCGGAAAAGGCGAGGTTCATGCGCGCATCTCCTCCGCCGCACGCAGGATGGCGCGCAGAATCCGGTTGTGGCTGCCGCAGCGGCAGAGATGCCCGTCCAGCGCTTCACGCAACGCATCCTCATCGGGCGAAGGATTCTCCCGCAAGACCGCACTCGCCGTGACGATGATGCCGGGCAGGCAAAAGCCGCACTGGCCCGCCTGCTCGTCGAGGAAGGCGCGCTGCAACGGGTGCGGGGCCGCGCGCGTGCCGAGCCCTTCGAGCGTGACCACGCGACGTCCGGCGACCGCCTCGACGGGCAGCGCGCAGCTCGGCACCGATTGGCCGTCGAGCAGCACGTGGCAGGCCCCGCAGGACTCCTCGCCGCAGCCGAATTTCGCCCCGTTCAGCCCGAGCGCGCCGCGCAGCGCCTGGAGCAGCGTGCCTTCCGGCGCGTGCTCGACGGCGGCGCCGTTCAATGTGAAGTCGATCATCCGGCCGTGATCCCCGCCATGCGGATCCATTCGGCCTGCTTCGCCACGTCCGCCCGCAGGAAATCGGCGAAGGCCTCGACACCCATGGACATCGGCTGCGCGCCCATGCGGGCCTGGGCCTCGCGCGTCTCCGGCCGTTCCAGGATCTTGTTCACCTCGGCGTTCAGCCGCTCGACGATCGGACGCGGCGTGTTCAGCGGCGCCATCAGCCCCAGCCAGATCGAGGCCTCGTAGCCCGGCAGCGTCTCCGCCACCGCCGGCAATTCCGGCAGCAGCGGGTTGCGCTGCGGACCCGTCGTGCCGAGGCCCCTCACCCGCCCGGCGGTGATCTGCTCGCGCATGGTCGGGATCGCGTCGAACATGATGGGCACCTGGCCGGCGATCACGGCCGTCCGCGCCTCGTTCGATCCGCGGAAGGGCACGTGCTGGATCTCGACGCCGGCCATGGCGCGAAACACCTCGCCGGCGATGTGGTAGGGCGTGCCCGGCCCGCTGCTCGCATAGTCGTAGCGGCCGGGATGCGCCTTCAGCAGCGCGATGAGCCCGGCGACGTCGCGCGCCTCGATCGAGGGATGCACCACCAGCGCGTGATAGGCGACGTTGATGGCCGCGACCGGCACCAGGTCGCGCAGGAGCACATAGGGCCGGTTGGGCAGCAGCGTTTCGTTGGCCGTGTGGGTGTTGCTCATCAGCAGCAGCGTCAGGCCGTCGGGTGCGGCTTTCGCGACCTGTTCCGTGCCGATGGTCGCCCCCGCGCCGGGCCGGTTCTCGATGACGAAGGGCTGGCCGAAGGCGGCGCTCAGCGGCTCGGCGAGGAAGCGCGCCGCGACATCGGCCGAGCCGCCGAGGCCGAAGGGCACGATGATGCGCACCGGCCTCTGGGGCCAGGCCGATGGCCCTGCCCCTTGGGCCCAAGCGTGGCGGCCCGCCAGCAATGCCGGCGCGGCAAGCCACAGATCCCGTCGGTGCGACATCGCTTTCCCTCGTTTCCTGCCGAATCGTCGCGCAGGGCGGGAGGGACCGCAAGGGGCTTGTCAGCCGAGCACGAAATCCGGCCGGGGCAGCGCGAGATAGGCATCGCGCAGCGCGTTGGACCATCCGTCATGGATGGTGCGGTAATACGGGTCATCCGCGGTGATCCGGCGGCGCGTGCAGATCCGCATCTGATCCAGCCGGATCACCGCGAGATCCAGCGGCAGCGCCACCGAAAGGTTGGAGCGGATGGTGCTGTCCATGCTGATCAAGGTAAGCGCCACGCCCTCGACCAGCGTGGTCCGCGGCGTCAGCACACGGTCCAGGATGGGCTTTCCGTATTTATGCTCGCCGATCTGCAGGAACGGCGTGTCGTCCGTCGCCTCGATGAAGTTGCCGGCGGAATAGACCAGGAAAAGCCGTGGCGCCCCGCCTGCGATCTGCCCGCCCAGCAGCAGGCTGCAGTCGAAGCCCAGCCCCTGGGAGGCGAGCGCCGCGCTGTCCATGGAGGCCACCTGCCGCACCGCCGCGCCGACGAGCTGGGCCGCAGCGAACATGTCCGGGACATCGGTGAGCTTCTGCGAGACGCCGTTCAGCCAGACGCCGGCCTGCAGCAGGTTCCACACCGTCTGCGTGATGGCGAGGTTGCCCGCCGTCATCAGCACCAGCGCCCGCTCGTCGGGGTTCTCCACGGTGAACATCTTCGAGAAAATCGAGATGTTATCGAGCCCCGCATTGGTGCGGGTGTCCGAGAGCATGACGACGCCCTCGTTCAGCAACAGGCCGACGCAATAGGTCATGATCTTGTCTCCGTCCCTAAGGCGCGGGCGCGCCTCAGGGGCGGATGTAGAACGCCTCGATCTCCCCGCCCAGGGCGGCGACCCCGTCGATGATGTCCGTCAGGTAGGCGTGGAGTCCCGATTTCAGGATCTCCTCGATCCGGCCGAAGCGCAGCGCCGCCTGGGCCTCGCCGGCCATGCGGTGGCACTCGCCCTTGCGGCCGCCCTGGCAGGCCGCGATCAGATCCAGCACCTCGCAGACCCGGTCGTAGCAGGCGGCGAGGCTGCGGGGCATCTCGGGGTTGAGGATCAGGAACTCCGCCACGCGCGCGGGATCCATGCGCTCGCGATAGGTCCAGTGGTAGGCGCGCAGCGCCGAGACCGACTGCAGCACCGCCTGGCACTGGCCATGCTGCACGGTGGATTCCTGGGCGGTGGCGCTCAGCAGGTCGTGCTTCACGTCGAGCAGGCGCGCCGTGTTGTCCGCGCGTTCCAAAGCCGTGCCGAGCTGCACGAACATCCAGGCCTCGCCGCGCAGCATGGTGTCCATGGAGGCGCCATTGAAGAGCAGCACCCGCTCGCGCACCCATTCGAGGAAGCCGGGCAGCTTCTCGCCCTGGTAGTCCGCCGGCGTCACGTGGCGCAGCCGGGTCCAACTGTCGCTGAGCGCGCTCCACATGTCGACGGTGAGCGCGGTGCGCACGCTGCGCCCGTTCTGCCGCGCCGCGGCGAAGCAGGGGATGATGCCGGAGTGGTTCGCCGGGTCCCGCACCAGGAAATCGACGACATTGCCCTCCGTCGCCTCCCTGTGGTGCTCGAAGAAAGCCGGCTCGCAGCCCGCAGCGACGAGGAGGGACCGCCACTGGTCGTTCTCGGCATTCAGCTCGTCGGTGAGACTCGCCATGCGGGATGCGACCGCGAGGCCGCGCGCCACATTGGCCGCGCGCTCCGTGTAGCGCCCAAGCCAGAAGAGGCTGTCGGCGGTGCGGCTCAGCATGACGCACCTCCCATGGTTTGCTCTTGCGTTTGGCCTTGCGTTTGCGCTCGGGCTCCCTCTGGGGCTCCATCGGTGGGCGGGTCGCGTTCCAGGACCCAGGTGTCCTTGGTCCCTCCCCCCTGCGAGGAGTTCACCACCAGCGAGCCCTCGCGCAGGGCCACACGCGTAAGGCCGCCGGGAACGATGCGCACCTTGTCCTTGGTGCTGAGCACGAAGGGGCGGAGATCGACATGGCGCGGCGCGATGCCCGCGTCCACCAGCGTCGGCACGGTGGAGAGCGCCAGGGTGGGCTGGGCGATGTAGTCCTGCGGCCGCGCGCGGATGCGGGCCGCGAACTCGGCCCGCTCGGCCTGCGTTGCGTGCGGGCCGATCATCATGCCGTAGCCGCCCGAGCCCTGCGCCAGCTTCACCACCAGCTCGTGCAGGTGGTCCAGCACATAGGCCCGGTCCGACTCCTGCTCGCAGAGATAGGTCGGCACGTTCGCCAGCTTCGGTTCCTCGCCGAGGTAGAAGCGGATCATCTCGGGGACATAGGGGTAGATCGCCTTGTCGTCCGCGATGCCGCAGCCCGGCGCGTTGCACAGCGCGATGTTGCCGGCCTTGTACGCGCCCATCAGCCCCGGGACGCCGAGCGTGCTCTCGGGACGGAAAACCTTGGGGTCGAGATAGTCGTCGTCGATGCGGCGGTAGAGCACGTCCACGCGCTTCGGCCCGGCGGTCGTGCGCATGTAGACGATGTCGTCCTCGACGCCGAGGTCGGCGCCCTCCAGCACCTCCACGCCCATCTCGTCGGCCAGGAAGCAGTGTTCGTAATAGGCGCTGTTGAAGGAGCCGGGCGTCAGGATCGCGACCGTCGGATTCGGCCCGGCCCGCTCGGGTGCTGCGGCCGTCAGCGTCGCCAGCAGCTCCTCGGGATAGCGGTTCACCGGCGCGACGCGGTGGCGCGCCAGCAGCTTGGGGAAGAGGCGCAGCATCGCCTCGCGATTCTCCAGCATGTAGGAGACGCCGGAGGGCGTGCGCGCATTGTCCTCGAGCACGAAGAACTGGTCGGGCGCGGTGCGGACCACGTCGATGCCGGAGATGTGCGTGTAGATGCCGCCGGGCGGCGTGAAGTCCCGCATCTCCGGGCGGAACTGCTCGTTGCCATTCACCAGATGCCCGGGGATCTTTCCCGCCCGCAGGATCTCCTGCTTGCCGTAGGCGTCGGCGAGGAAGGCGTTCAGCGCCTTCACCCGCTGCGACAGGCCGGCGCTCAGCCCGTCCCACTCGGATTTCCCGAGAATCCGCGGGATGATGTCGAAGGGGATCAGCCGCTCCGGATCGCCGCCCTCGCCATAGACGGCGAAGGTGATGCCGACGCGGCGGAACAGCACCTCCGCTTCCGCGCGCTTGGCCGCGAGATCGGCCTGCGGCGTATGTTTCAGCCATTCGGCGATGGCCCCATAGGCAGGGCGCAGCCGGTCGCCCTCCCCCATTTCGTCGAACGCGATTCCCGTCATGCAGAACCCGGCTCCGTTATGCGGCAAGATTGAGCCCGGCCACGCGGTCGGCGCAAGCCAGACCGGCCGTGAAAGCGCGGCTGCCGCGCGGGCCTGCCCAGGATGCGGGCAGGTCGGGCCAGCCTAGGTGAAGGCGGAGGCTCGCCTACGATCCTCCAAAGCCTCGAAGAACCAGCCGCTCGTCGCACCCATGCTCCCACTGGCGCGACGCCGTGGCGCAGAGCCGCGCAGATCAAGGCGCTGCGCTGGTAGTTTGGCGGATCGCTGCTGTACGGTAGCTTCCTGTCCAACGAAAAACGGTGAGGAAACGATGTTCCGAAGGACTTTGATGAGCGTGGCCCCGGCGGCGCTCGCCGCGCCGGCCCTGGCGCAATCCAACCAGACGATCCGGCTGGTGGTCGCGAACTCGCCCGGCAGCGGGACGGACCAGGTCGGGCGGCTGGTGGCGCAGCAGATGCAGACCCGCCTCGGCGCCAGCGCCGTCGTGGTGGAAAACCGCAGCGGCGCCTCGGGCGTGATCGGCGCGGACCTCGTCGCGAAGGCGCGGCCGGATGGGAACACGCTGCTGCTGACGGCGGCGATCTTCGCCATCACCGGCACCAAGCCCGACCTGCCCTACAACGTCCGCCGGGATTTCGCGCCGGTCTCGCTCGTCGCCATGCTGCCGACGCTGCTGGTGGTCTCCCCGCAATTCCCGGCGCGCACCTTCCACGAATTCGTGGCCTATGCCCGCGCCAATCCCGGACGCGTCACCTATGGCTCGCTGGGCGCGGCCAGCACGCAGACGCTGGCGGGCGGGCTGATGAAGCTGCGCCTGGGCATCGATCTGTCCAACGTGCCCTATCGCGAGGCCGGGCCGCTGATGACGGAGCTGATGTCCGGCCAGGTGGACGCCTCCTTCAACAACATCGTGACCACGCTCGGCGCCGTGCAGTCCGGGCGACTGCGGCCGCTGGCCGTGGCGCTGGACGAGCGCTGGCCGGCCCTGCCGGACGTGCCGACCTTCCGGGAACTCGGCATGCCGGAACTCCAGGCCTCGAGTTGGATCGGCATGCTGGCGCCGGCCGGGACGCCGGCGCCGCTGGTCGCGCGCTATGCCTCGGTGGTGCGCGAGTCCCTGGCGGTGCCGGAGGTCCGCAGCCGCATCATCGAGAGCGGCGGCCTGCCGGTCGGCAGCAGCCCGGAGGAGATGGGCCGCTTCCTCGGCACGGAAATCGATACCTGGGGCGAGGTGGTCCGGCTGACGGGTGTGCGGCTGGATTAGCGCCTGCGCGAGAGGAAGTGGCCCATCATCTCGTTGGGCTCCTTCGTCTCGAAGGACTTCGCGAAGGCGGTGATCCCCGCGGCGATGGCCTGGCTCATCGGCAGGTCCTCCCAGGCGCGGATCAGCGCCTTCTGGATCTGCACGGCGCGGGGCTCGGCTTCCAGGAGCTTGTCCAGCAGGTCCTCGATGGCGGTGAACAGCAGGGCCGGCGGGTGGACCTCCTCGACGAAGCCCCAGG
>JAQGHZ010000634.1 GCA_028291485.1 Rubritepida sp.
GGTGCGCGAGCCCTCCGCATTCTCCAGAACCTTGACTTCGCCGCCTTCCATGATGGCGACACAGGAATTCGTCGTACCGAGATCGATACCGATGACTTTGCTCATACACCTGCTCCTTTGCGGCGACTTCTCCCGGCCCACGCAGGCACCGGGCAAAGCCCCTGGCAGTCCGCGCCCCATGCGCGGCCCTTCGTTACGTGCCCATGTATTGAGCACAGGGGCGCGGGACAAGATGGGAGGGGCCAGTTTCGCACAAGAAGCCGCGCTGTGGCCGGCAATCCTCGGATCGGGTCGAAAGCTTCCCAGGAGGCCTAATTTATTCCTTCACAGGGTTCGGTATTCCGGATACGCTCCGGCCATGGACGAGATAGACAGGAAGATCGCCATCGCCGTCCAGCAGGATGGCGCTGCAGGCCTCTCCGACCTCGCCAAGGTCTCGGGACTTTCCGTCTCGGCGACCGCCGAGCGGGTCAAGCGGCTGGAGGAACGCGGCGTGATCCGCGGCTGGCACGCCGCGCTGGACCCCGCCGAGGTGGGATGCCCGTTGCTCGCCTTCCTGCGCGTCGCGATCCGGCCGGGGAAGGAGGAGGTCGCCTTCCGCCGCGCCATCCGCAAGCTGGATTCCGTGCTGGAGTGCCATCAGCTCACCGGCGAATGGTCCTATCTGGTGAAGCTGCGCGTGGCCGACATCGCGGCGCTGGACACGATCCTCTCCGAGGAGATCCGGCACCTGGCGGGCATCGAGCGCGTGGCCGTCGAGGTCGCCATGGCGACCGTGAAGGAGACCGCGCTGCTGCCCGTCGCGCATCAGCCGGAGGAGGAGACTTAGTTCCTCCTCCCGCTTAGGCTCCCTTCCCAAAACAGGGAGGGCACGATGTCACATCAATTCTCGCGTCGGGTGATGCTGGCAGGCGTCGGGCCGGCCGGCGTCGCCCAGGCCCAGGCGCCGCTGCGGCTGACGCTCGCGACCGCCACGCCGGGCGGCGGCTTCCCGGCCTATGGCTCCGCTTTCGTCGCCGCGATCGCCGCGGCCGACCCCTCCATCGTCGTCGAGCCGCGCAACACGGCCGGCAGCCTCGAGAATGTGCGCCTGCTGCGCGAAGGGACGATCGACCTCGCCCTGGTGGCCGGCGAGACGGCGACCGATGCGCTGGCCGCCGGCAACGGCACCACGCTGCTGGCCGCGATGTACGCCCAGCCCGGGCTGTTCGGGCTGCGGGGCGATTCCGCCATCCGCTCGATCGCCGAGCTGCGCGGCAAGCCGGTCGCCTGGGGTGCGCGGGGCTCGGGCTTCGTCGTGCTGGCGCGACAGGTGATGGGCGGTCTCGGCCTCGACATTGAGCGCGATTTTTCCGCCGTCCTGCTCGACCGCGCCGGCGACGGGCCTGCCATGGTCCTGGACGGGCGCGTGGCCGCGCTCTGGGGCGGCGGCGCGGGCTGGCCGGGCTTCGTCACGCTGGCCGGGCAGGGCGGCCGCTTCCTGGCGCCGGACGAGGCGGAGCGCGCGCGCATCCTCGCGGCCGACCCGCGGCTGCGGCCCATGTCGCTGCCGGCCGGAAGCTATCCCGGACAGACCTCGCCCATCGCCTCGGTGGGCACCTGGAGCCTCGTTCTGGCGCGCCCCGGGCTGGAAGAGGAGGCCGGCTTCCGCGTCGCCCGTGCGCTGCATGCGGCGCGCGCGGATATCGCCGCACGCCTGGCCCAGGCCTCCGAGACGACAGCTGAGAACACGGCCGCCGCCGTCTCCGACCCAGCGTTCATTCATCCCGGCGTGCGCCGCTTCCTGCGCGGGCAAGGCCTGCTAGGGTGAATGAAAGGGTGGAGGAGACGTCATGAAAATCACACGCAGGGCATTGGCCATGGCCGCCTTGGCCACGCCGGCGCTGGCCCAGGGTTTCCCCACGCGCAACGTCACGCTGATCGTCGGCGCGCCGCCGGGCGGTACGGCCGATGCGCTTGGGCGCCTCGTCGCGCGCGGGCTCGCGGAGGAATGGGGCGGGGCCACTGTCGTGGTGGAGAATCGCGGCACGGCGGGCGGGCAGCTCGCGGCGGAGAACCTGGCGCGCGCCACCCCGGATGGACACACGCTGCTGCTCGCCAACACCAACGTGCTCGCCATCAACCACGCGATCCAATCGCGCCAGCCCTATGACGTGCTGCGCGATTTCGGCTTCGTGGGGCAGGTGGCGAACTGGCCGCTGGTGCTGGCGGTGCGGCCGGATCTCGGCGTGACCTCCGTGCAGGAGCTGATCGCGCGCGCCAGGGAGAACCCTGGCAAGCTCAACGCGGCCTCGGCGGGCAACGGCACGGCGATGCACATGGCGCTGGCGCTGTTCAACCGGCTGGCGGGGACCGAGATCGTCCACGTGCCCTATCGCGGCAGCGGGCCGGCGATGAACGACATGCTGGCGGGCCAGGGCGTGCAGATGATCTTCGAGCCGACGGCGACGCTGCTCGGTCCGATCCAGGCCGGCAGCCTGCGCGGGATCGCGGTGGCCAGCGCGCGCCGCGCGACGGCGCTGCCCGACTTGCCCACGCTCGCCGAGTCCGGCCTGAACGGATACCTGGTGACGCAGTACCACGGCATCGTGGTGCCATCAGCGACGCCGGCGCCGGTGGTGGCGCAGCTCAACACGGCACTGAACCGCGGCATGGCGCGACCGGAGATCCGGGAACGGCTGACGGCGCTGGGCGCGGAGCCGGCGCCGACGACGCCGGCGGAGTTTTCCGGCTTCGTGCGCGAGGAGATTCCGCGCTGGCAGGAGCTGGTCCGGCTCTCCGGCGCGCAGGTGGATTGATCCCCTCGATTGATGAAGGTCCAGGAAACCGTGAACATACATGTTCACCCTGGCAGGTTCGCGAGGCAGAGCCCCTCGTCATCACAAGGAATGCCCATGGAAATCCGCGACTGCCCCGGCCCCGATCCCCATCCGCGCAAGCCCGACATGGCCATGCCCGACGGTGCCTGCGACACCCATTTCCACGTCTTCGACGCCGCCCGCCACCCGTACCAGGCCACGCGCGGCTACACGCCGCCGGACAACGGCATCGACGTCGCGCTCGCTTTGCACGACACGCTCGGCCTCTCGCGCGGCGTCGCCGTCCAGGCGAGCGTCCACGGCACCGACAACCGCGCCGTCCTCGACGCGGCGGCCGCGCATCCCGACCGTCTGCGCGCCATCGTCGCCGTCTCCGAGGGTGTCACCGAGGCCGAGATCGCCGCCATGCACGCGAAGGGCGCGCGCGGCATCCGCGTGAACCTGGTGGACCGCGGCGGCATGCCCTTCCGCTCGCTCGACGCGCTGGCCGATGTCGCCGAGGTGCTGCGACCCTTCGGCTGGCATGTCGAGCTGCTGGTGCATGTCGAAGAGATGGCGGCGGAACTGCGCAAGCTCGCCGAGACCATGCGCCTGCCGGTCTCGGTCGGGCATATCGGCTATACCAAGGCGGCGAAGGGCGGCATCGATCACCCCGGCTATCGCGAGTTCCTCGCCATGCTGCGCGACGGGCTGCTCTGGGTGAAGCTGACGGGCCTCTACCGCATCTCCGCCGAGCCGGCGTTTCCTTATGCGGACACGGCGGTCATGGCCCGCGCCGTCATCGAGGCCGCGCCGGACCGCATCCTCTGGGGCAGCGACTGGCCGCATGTGAGCCACTTCCACGGCATGATGCCGAATGACGGCGACGTGCTGGGGCTGCTGGCGCAATGGGCGCCGGAGGAGGCGTTGCGCACGAAGATCCTGCGCGACAATCCGGCGAGGCTTTACGGATTCTGAAGCGAGGGACACCAAGCGTTGGAGGGCGGAACCATCACCGCACGCAGCGCAGCTGCACGTGGGTCCGAAGCTCGTTGTCCGTGATCAGCGTCCCGCGGGGCAGCGTGCCGACGAGGTAGGTGCCGCGCGCCTGCGCTTCCAGCGTGCGCCACTGGTTCACGGCGGGCATCGTCACGTTGGGCGCGGTGAAGTTCAGGACGAAGGCCGCCGAGCGCTGCGTACGGTTCTGCAGGGTCACGTTGACCGACAGCCGCCCGCTGTCATGCGGCCCCGTCAGCTCCCGGCCGATGCCGACGAAGGACAGGATGCCGGCCGCGATGCACTCCGCCTCGGCCGGCGGGGCCTGCGGTTGCGACGACGAAGGCATCTGCGCCAAGGCTGGGGCGGCGCCGATCGTCAGGACGGCCAGGATGGCAAGGCGGCGCATGATTCAGGTTCTCCCGGAACGGACAGGCTGTTCGAAGCCCGGCGCTTCGTCCAGCCAAACCGTTGAGGAAAGACACCCATGGCGTGATTTCGTCGCAGGCCGGCTGCCTCGTCATGCCCCTCCACGCGGCCCGGCCTGGGCGGCTCAGCCGCGCAGCGCGGCCCCCACGGACTTGGCCGCGGCCGCGACGACCTTCGCCACGACGGCCTCGATCTCCGCATCGGTGAGCGTCCTCTCGCGGGGCTGCAGCGTCACCTGAAGGGCGAGGCTGACCTTGCCCTCTGGCAGGCGGTCGCCGGCGTAGCGGTCGAACAGCACGACATCGGTGATCAGCACCCGCTCGGCGGCCGAGACGGCGCGCAGCAGCTTGTCCGCCGGCACGTCGGCGTCGACGAGGAAGGCGAAGTCGCGGCGCACGGGCTGGAAGGCGGAGAATTCCGGCGCCGCCTTCTTCCGGCGCTTGGGCTCGGGGATGGCGTCGAGGAAGATCTCGAAGCCCACCGCGCCGGCGGGCACGTCGAGCCCGGTGCAGAGGCGCGGATGCAACTGGCCGAACTGCGCCAGCACCACCTTCGGCCCCTGGCGGAACACGCCGGAGCGGCCGGGATGGTAGTGGCCGGGCGCGTCGGCCGTGACCTGGAGCGAGGCCATCGGCACGCCCAGCGCCTCCAGCACGGCGAGCGCGTCGCCCTTGGCGTCCAGCGCGTCCACGGGGCGCGCGGGCGAGGCCCAGTTCGCCGGCGAGGTGCCGGTGCGGATCCCGCAGGCCATGGCGAGCTGCCCGGCCGGCGATGTGTCGCGATAGCCGCCGCCGACTTCCGCCAGCGCCACGTCGGCGAAGCCGCGCGCGGCGTTCCGGGCGGAGGCCAGCGCCAGCGAGGCCAGCGGCGTGGGGCGCATCTGGTCGAGGTCCGAGGCGATCGGATTTTCCAGGTGCAGGGCGTCCGGGATGTCCCCGAACATCGCGGCGATGCGCTGCTCCATGAAGCCGTAGGTCACGGAATCCTGCAGGCCGCGCGAGGCAAGCACGCGGCGGGCGAGCACGGAG
>JAQGHZ010000645.1 GCA_028291485.1 Rubritepida sp.
AGAGCTGCGCCTGGCGGTGCAGGAGCCAGGTGATGGCCAGCACCGTGTCGCCCTTGTGCACCTCGACGGGCCCGATCCGGTCCGGCGCGGTGGCCTGGCGCGAAAGATAGGGCACCGGGGGAAAGAGCCGCATGCCCTCCTGGATCACCGCCTTGGTGAAGATCAGCGCGGGGAGGTCCGCCACTTCGGGCGCGCGGCCGCCGAGGATGCGGGCGTGCTCCTCGCGCAGCCGGGCCAGGGTCGGCGGGTGCCTGGCCACGAGGTAGAGCAGCCAGGTCAGGACATTGGCCCCCGTCTCGCTGCCGGCGAGCAGCAGGAAGGCGACCTCACTGACGAGCTGCTCGGCGTCGAGCAAGGGCGCGCCATCGGGGCCGCGGGCCGCGAGCATCTCGGCGAAGAGGCCCTGCGGGTTGGTGCCGGCGGCGGCGATGCGTTCGGCGCAGATGGCGCGGACCTCGCGCGCCGCGCGCCTGGCGCCGCGCAGCTGCCAGCCCGTCCACTGTTTCGGCAGGCCCAGCGCATGGGCGAAGTCCACCGCCAGCACGGAGCTCTCATAGGCGCCGAAGCTGGTCGCGAGGGCTTCCGCCGCCTCCCAGGGCTCGTCCGGGCCCAGCAGGGCGCGCATCACGGCGAGCGCGGTCGCCATGGCGAAGCCTTTCGCGACATCGACCTCGCCGTTCCAGCGCGCCGCCAGCTCCTCCGCGCCGCGCACGAAGATCGGGTGGAAGCCTGCCGTGCGCGAGGGGTGCAGCATGCGCAGCATCACCTCGCGCCGGCTGGACCAGAGGGGGCCGCTGTTGAGGAACATGCTGTCGCCGATCAGCGGGGCGAGGGCGTGCTGGAAGTGCTGGCTCTTGGCCTCGTAATTGGCGTGTTCGGTGATGAAGACGCGGCGGAGGGTCTCCGGCTCGTTCACCACCAGGACGCGGCGGGCCAGCGTCCGGAAGGGCATGAGGTGCCGGTTGAAGCCGGATTCGGGAAACAGGCTCAGCAGGTCGTGCACCGAGGCGCGCAGGATGCGCATCGGGCCCGGGAAGCCGCGGGACAGCGGCGGACGGGGCGGGACGAAGTCGCCAGGAATCATGCGGCGCCGAGGGCGAGGAGCTCGTCCGCCACGGGGCCCTCGAGCGCCTGTTCCAGCCCGCGCAGGGCGTCGGCGCCGTCCGCGCCGTCCATGACGCGGTGGTCGAAGGAGAGGGTGACGTCCACCTCGCCCTCCGGCGAGATCGGGCCGTAGGAGAGGAAAATCGGCAGGACGCTGACGCTGTCGAGGATGGTCACGCCCCGCTCGCCCAGCGCCGAGATGGCGAAGGTGCCGCCGTAGAGGACCACCGGCCCGCCGGTCGCCAGGCCAAGGCGGAGCAGAAGCCGCCGCAGCGGCCAGGGCAGCCGGGCGAAGTTGCGAAACCGACGAAAGCTCGGTGTCTCGCCGGAGGGCGCGGATTTGGCGTGGCTCAGGCGTTGCGCCAGCTCGGGCAGCGGGATCGCGTGGCAGCGGGGGATGCGGGCGATGGAGAGGGCCGATTCGCCCTCGTGCTCGCGCTCCAGCACGACGCAGCCGATCGCGTGCTCCACCTCCAGCATTCGCGGCCAGGGGAGCGTCGCGTGGCAGCGGCGGAGCGCCGGATGCGGCTCGGCGGCCAGGCCGAAACCCTTGAGGAAGAGGGTGGTCCAGGGCGGGCGGGGCGACGCCAGGGCCGATCGCGCCGCCAGTGCGCGCGGCAGGCGGAGCCGCGCCGTCATCACGCAGCGGGGAATGCGCAGCGAGGCCCAGGAGAGGTCCGCCATCATCCGGCGGCCGAGCGAGGGCTTCACCCAGCGCCAGCTCATGGGGCGAGGAGCCGGGTGGGGAGGGCGGGTCGCCGACGACGCATGGCGTATCTTCGCCTCGCCGGGCTGCGTCGGGAAGGGACGTACTTCCATTGACAGCGGAAGGGGCGCCGATTACCTCCCCGGCTCACTGGATGGCGGCGTAGCTCAGCTGGTTAGAGCACGGCACTCATAATGCCGGGGTCAGCGGTTCAAGTCCGCTCGCCGCTACCAGGGTAACTCCCTGAAGATGTTGATGAGTTTTTCTGAGGCGCCGGCCGATCCGCGCGTCGCGCCGGGTCGCTGTGCGGACATTGTGCGGACGCGCCTGTCGAAGCGCCGGGTGAGTTTCCTCCCTCACTGCCCTTCGGCCTCTGCGTCTGCCTCGATCTTTCATCGGGTCATCGTCGCTCTCGCTCTCTCATCCCTGGGCAGCGAGACCGTGAGAATGGCCTGAAAATCCGCGCGGCTTAACAAGCCGCGCCGGGTCAAGGATGCTGGCGGCCATCAAGCCCGGCGCCGCGGCGCCTTCGCCTCGGCCACAGGGGGGCTGAAATCTGACTCCCGCGATCCACAACCGGGGAGGCTCCCCCCTCACGCGCGTCTTCAGTGGACTTGACGGGGCTGATAATTCCATTATTCTGGAAATATGGAAACGTCATCTGCCGTCGTTGCGCTCGCGGCTCTCGCCCAGGACAGCCGCCTGCAAATCTTCCGCCTGCTCGTCAAGGCCGGGCCGGAGGGGGCCGCCGCCGGGAAGATCGGCGACACGCTCAACCTGCCCGGTGCCACGCTGTCTTTCCACCTCACGCAGCTGCGCACGGCCGGGCTGGTGACGTTCCGGCGCGAGGGGCGATCCCTGATCTACGTGGCCGAGTATGACGCCATGAACGCGCTGATCGGCTTCCTCACGGAGAATTGCTGCGGCGGGGATCGCGGAGCCTGCATGCCGGATCAGAGCGGCGTGTGCGGCCCGGTCAGCCTCCCAACCGCGACGAGAGCCACGCCATGATCAACCGTCATCTCCCCGTCGCCATCATCGGTGCCGGGCCTGTCGGGCTCGCCGCAGCGGCCCATCTCGTTCAACGTGGCCAGGCGTTCGTCGTGCTGGAGGCTGGCCCAGTGGCCGCAACCAGCGTGCGTCAATGGGGCCATGTGCGCATGTTCACGCCCTGGCGGTATTGCGTGGACACGGCGGCGCGGCAGCTGCTGGAGAGTAGCGCCTGGACGCATCCAGCTATGGAGGCGATCCCGACCGGGGCCGAGCTTGTGCGTGACTACCTGGAGCCGTTGGCCGCGCTGCCGGCTATGGCAGGCCATATCCGGCTCAACAGCCGCGTGGTCGCGGTCACTCGAAAAGCCTGCGACAAGGTGCGCACGCAGGGGCGTGAAGAGCTGCCCTTCGCGCTGCGCATCGAGGCGCCTGACGGGTCATCCAGCACCATCGAGGCGGGCGCCGTGATGGACGCCTCAGGCACGTGGGCGACGCCGAATCCTGCCGGTGCCGATGGGCTTCCCGCGATAGGCGAGGATCGTGCCGGTGATCGTGTCTCCTACGGCATTCCGGATGTGCTGAGTGTAGCCCGCGCAAAGCATGCCGGCCGCATCAACACGGTCGTCGGCGGCGGCCATTCCGCGCTCAACACGCTCATCGACCTCGCGGCGCTGCGCGAGCAGGAGCCGGCCACGCAGATCGTCTGGATCATGCGGAAGGATCGTTTGGAAGCGGCCTATGGCGGCGAGGACGCGGACGGTCTGCCCGCACGAGGCGCGCTCGGAAGTCGGGCTCGACATCTGGTGGAGAGCGGCGTGGTCCAGGTGCTCACGCCGTTCCGTATCGCCAGGATCGCGGATGCGAACGCGGACATGCTCCAGGTGTCGGGCGAGCACGGCGGCAAGCCCGCCTCCTTCATGACCAACGAGCTGATCGTGGCGACCGGCTTTCGGCCCGACCTCTCCATGCTGCGCGAGATGCGCCTCTCCCTGGACCCCGGGCTCGAATGCGTCGCCGCCCTCGGCCCGCT
>JAQGHZ010000651.1 GCA_028291485.1 Rubritepida sp.
GCGCCATGCCGCAGAAGCGCAATCCCGGCCTGTTGAACGACGTGCGCGGGCAGGCCTCGCGCGTGCTGACGCTGGGCATCGGGCGCGCCATCCAGGCGCACAACATCCCGCCCGGCATGAACGACGCCAAGAGCGTAGCCGACAACAGCGCCGTGCTCGCCGGCGCCACGCGGGCCCTGGCCGGCTGGGATCGCATCCTCACGGCCCTGGTCATCAGCCCCCAGCGCGCGCTGGAGGAGCTGAACCTCGACTGGACCGCCTCGCAGGAGGTGGCGGATGTGCTGATGCGGCAATACCGCCTGCCCTTCCGCGTCGGGCACCACTTCGCCTCGGAGATCGTCACCTACGCGCGAGACCACGACATCCGCCCCAGTGATTTCCCCTATGCCGAGGCGCAGCGGATCTATGTCGAGACGCTGCGGGAGATGCAGGTCACGGGCGGCGCGCTGCCCATGAGCGAGGCGGAGTTCCGCGCGACGCTGGATCCCGTGGCCATCGTCCGCAACCGCGCCACCGCCGGCGGGCCGCAGCCGGCCGAGATGACGCGCATGCTGGCGGCGGCGCAGCAAGACTTGGCGGAGCAGGAGGGTTGGATCCGCGAGCGGCGCGAGCGCATCGACGGCGCTCTGGCCTCGCTGGACGCGGATTTCCAACGGCTGACGGGGCCGTGACGGCGCAGCTCCTCACCCCCGGTTCGTGAACCGCGCGTTCCCGAGCCCCGTCCCGATCGTCAGCACGCCCCAGCGCTCCACGTCCTGCATGTTCGGAATCTCGCTCAGCCCCTGCAGCACCGCGTCGTTGTGCATCAGCACCGCCGTCGCATGGCCGGCGACCTCCGGCAGGTGCTCGGCCAGTGCGCGGGGTAGGTTGAAGCGGCGGCTCTCCCAGTTGCCGGGCAGGTTCTGGCCGCCGCGGTCGATCGAGCCGTCCTCCTCGATGATCCCCGGGCAGCCGATGCCAATGAAGGGCGCGAGCACGCGCTTCTCGGCCTTGGCCTTGGCGACCATGGCCCGCAGCATCTCGGCCATGCGCGCCACCGCCTCCTCGCGGCTCGGCTTGTCCTCGGCATGGGCCCAGACCTCCAGCCCCACGACCTTCGCCTCCGACAGGTCCGCCTTTTTCTTCAGGTTCAGCTCCACCAGCCCGACGCGGATGTTCGTGCCGCCGATATCCACCGCCAGCAGGCTGTCATGTCCGGCGAAGATCCAGCTCGGCGCGAGATGCGCGGCGCCGATCAACGCCGCCTCGTTCGGCTCGTGGGCGATGGGCCGCAGCTCCACCCCCAGGGATTCCGCCTTCAGCAGCAGCGAGGCGCGCGCAATCGCGAGCTGTCCCACCCGGCTGCCGCTCATCCCGCCGCCGACCGCGATGCGCTGCGTGTCCTTCCAGCCCTTCAGCTTCAGGAAGCGCCTGACGACGCCGGCCAGCTCCTGCGCGAACTCCTCCACCACGCCATGGACCAGCGCGGCGGCCTCGGGCCTTTCGTCCTGCAGCAGTTTCTCCAGCTTGCGCTTGGAGACATCCTCGGTCGCTGCCTCGCCCAGCGGATCCTCGTCGCCGAGCTCGTGCAGCCGGTCGCGCCATTCGTCCAGGATGGCCCAGAAGGCGCGCTTGCTGGCGCGGTCGCCGAGGAAGCCGTCCTTGTCGCGCAGCTCGGCATTGTAGGCATCGACGGTGACGCTGATGAGCGTGGCCGCGCCGTGACCGGCGACGGGCGGTGCGGCGGCCTGTTCAGACATGGTGCAACTGGCTTTCCCTCATGACGAGGGGTTGAACGCCGCCGGACGGCCTCGGTTGGCCGTGGGGGGACCAAGGCGCCGCTTTGGTCCGGCGGCAGCCCGGCGGGCTGCGGCCCGCTGCGGCCGCACGCCTTGCGCAAGGGCGGCCGGGGCGGCCACAAGGGCACCCGATGTGGCGGGGCCGGCGAAGGACAGCGCGCTCCGGATACGATGGACCTCCCGTTAGGACGGATCCACGTCCGGGGATTGCGCCCGGCGCTGTCAGCCATATCCATTATGTAGACTTTTCAACCGTGGGAGCCGAAGTCATGAAGGCCGTCGCCTACACCCATTGCCATCCCGTGACGCACGGGGACGCGCTCGAGGACATGGTCCTCCGCGACCCCTCCGAGCCCCGCGGCCATGACCTGCTCATCGAGGTCCGCGCCGTCTCGGTGAACCCGGTGGACGCCAAGCAGCGCGCCGGCGCCGACCCGGCCGGCGAGCCGCGCGTCCTGGGCTTCGACGCCGCCGGCGTGATCGTGGCCCGCGGACACGACGCGCATATCTTCGGCAATGGCGAGGAGGTCTTCTACGCCGGCGTCATCAACCGCCCCGGCAGCAACGCCCAGTTCCAGCTCGTGGACGAGCGCATCGTCGGCCGCAAACCGAAGAAGCTGGGCTTCGCCGAGGCCGCCTCCATGCCGCTCACCGCCATCACCGCCTGGGAGGCGCTGTTCGACCGGCTGCGCATCGCGCGCGGTGCAACCGGCGGGGCCGTGCTCATCATCGGCGGCGCCGGCGGCGTGGGCTCCATGGCGATCCAGCTCGCGCGGCGGCTGACCCGGCTGACGGTGGTGACCACCGCCTCCCGCCCCGAGACCCGCGCCTGGTGCGAGGAGCTCGGCGCGCATCACGTGCTCGACCATTCCGGCGACCTGCGGGCCCAGGCCAAGGCGCTCGGCCTCACCTTCCCCTGGATCTTCGCGACCACGCAGACCGTGAAGCACTGGGGCGCCATCTGCGAGATGCTGGCGCCGCAGGGCGCGGTCTGCGCGATCGACGACTTCATGAGCATCGACATCGGCCGGCTGAAGTCCAAGGCGGCGGGCTTCCACTGGGAGTCCATGTTCACCCGCGCCATCCACGGCACGCCCGACCTGATCGCGCAGCACGAGCTGCTGAACGAGGTGGCGGACCTGGTGGATGCCGGCACCATCCGCCACACGATGAAGAAGCATCTGGGCCGGATCGACGCGGCGAACCTGCTGGAAGGCCATGCGCTGGTCGAGGGCGGGACGATGATCGGCAAGGCCGTCGCCGAGGGCTGGGACTAAGATAGGATCGTCGAAGGCGTGAACCCTCCCGTCGAACAAGCGCCGCTGATCGACCTCCCGGTCCAGGAGGCCCTGCCGGCCCTGCGCGCGGCGCTGGTGGCCGGCAGCAACGCCGTGCTCGTCGCGCCGCCCGGCGCGGGCAAGACCACGCTGGTGCCGCTCGTCCTGCGCGACGAGCCCTGGGCGGCCGGCCAGAAGCTGCTGGTGCTGGAGCCGCGGCGCGTCGCC
>JAQGHZ010000664.1 GCA_028291485.1 Rubritepida sp.
GCACCAACCTCGGCAGGGAAACGGTCACTGGCCGCACCGTCACGCCGCCGCCACGCGCCGCGACAGGCATGGGCACAGTGATGTTGAGCTGCTGGAAAATGGGGCTCTGGCCGTCCTCGAAGATGACCCAGACCTGATTGGGGCCTCGTTGACCCGCGCCAGAAGCGGCGTTGGCCAGGGCAAGGTCGCCACTCACGACACCGGCCATGCCGACCACGCCGCCGACGCGCTGAAAGCCGTTGCGCGCCATTTCGGCATCGCCCGGCATTCGGGAGTTCAGCAGCATGACACTTTGAATATAAGTTGAGGCCGGGTTGACGAAAGGACGATAGGGACCCCAGCTCTCAAGAGCCTGCATTTGCTCGCGCACTGCCGGATTGGTCGTGGCATTGATCAGAGCCTGCCGGTTCGAACCGTTGGCCGTGCGCTGCCTTTCGGTCTCGGCCTGGGCAGCGTTAATTTCCGCCTCGAAGCGCTGCGTGACGCGGCGCGTCCGCTCTTCTGCGCGATTGGCTTCAACCCGCGCGCCATTCAGATCGCGATTCGCGAGCATCGCCAGCGTTTTATAGGTATTGACCATCACCGCGTCGTATCCGCCGAACCGGTAACTGGTCCCCCAATTGAAGCTGGCGGCTTCCGACTCGTTGATAAGGCGGTCAGCCACATCGAACTGGGATATCGAGCGTGCAGGATTGCCGGCCTGCAACTCGGCCGCGCCGGAATTTAAGGTCCATAGGAGTTCGGTGCCGCTGCCATCGGGCTGCGGCCGCGACAGTGTGTTCGCCACGGCCGCTGCCGTCTGATAATTGCCCGCTCCCACCGCACTGCGGAACGCGGCGAAATCCTGAGGGCTCGTTTGCGGAGCACATGCGGCAACCAGCGCCACAAGGGCGAGCACCGCAGGCACCTTCACACGCTGCGAAGCCCGAAATTTGCGTAGCTTGAGTCCCCGTAAATCGGCCACCACCAAGAGCTCCCCGCTTAATTGGCGGGGAGTATGCCCCGCTGATCAAATCAACCTTTGGACACCTAAATGCGACCTCCGAAAAAACGCAATATACAGGCTTCCGTTAAATAGTGATTATTTGTGTTAAATTCGCAATTTATTCCTTTGAATTATATGCTGTGGTTTATATTTCTAGGAATCGATATGTTGTGCGTTCAAAAACTATAGACACCACCGACTCCTCGTAATGACGGGGTCTGCCTGACTGCTTCATTTGCTCCGCATCCTGGTGAATGCCGAGGGTAAGGGCTGACGCGGAACCTGCTGAGGCCGTAGAATTCGGCCCTTCTAGCTCTGGCTCAGCGAGGACAAGTCGGCCCCTGGCGGCGCGCATATCGCCTTCAAGGCCGCGGATCACCAGGCGGTCCGCCGCTTCCATGCGGCCGGGCTGGCCGCCGGCGGCAAGGACAACGGCGCGCCCGGCCCGCGCCCCAATTACGGGCCGACCTACTACGCCGCCTTTCTGATCGATCCCGATGGCAACAATGTCGAGGCGGTCTGCATGAAGGCCGGCTAAGGCCGATTCACCGCTTCGGCGATCCGCCCCGGCGGATCGCGCTCTGAAGGCTCAGGCCGCGGCGACCGCCGACCGGGCGCCCAGGATATGGGCGATGGCGTAGGTCAGGTCCGGCCGGTTGAGCGTGTAGAAGTGGAACTCGTCCACGCCGTTGGCTTGCAGGATGCGGACCTGCTCGGCGGCGACCGTGGCCGCCACCAACCGCCGCGTGTCCGCGTCCTCGTCCAGCCCTTCGAAGAGCCTGGCCAGCCATTCGGGCACCGAGGCGCCGCACATCGCGGAAAAGCGCTTCAAGCTCGCGAAGTTCGTGACCGGCATGATGCCGGGGACGATCGGCGCCGTGATCCCCGCCGCATGGCAGCGGTCCAGGAAGCGCAGGTAGGTGTCGGTGTCGAAGAAATACTGCGTCACCGCCCGGTTCGCCCCGGCGTCGATCTTCCGCTTCAGGAAGTCGAGGTCCGAATCGGCGGAGAGCGCGGCCGGGTGGACCTCGGGATAGGCGCCGACGCTGATGTCGAAATCGCCGATGCTCCGCAGGCCGCGGACCAGATCCTCCGCCTGCGCATAGCCGCCCGGATGGGGCTCGTAGGTGGCGGCGCCGGCCGGCGGGTCGCCGCGCAGGGCCACGATGTGCCGGACCCCGGCCTCCCAATAGGCGCGGGCCACCTCGTCCACCTCGTCGCGCGTGGCGCCCACGCAGGTCAGGTGCGCGGCCGGGGTGAGCGAGGTCTCCTTCGCGAGCCGCGCCACCGTGTCGTGCGTGCGGGACCGCGTGGAGCCGCCCGCGCCGTAGGTCACGGAGACGAAGCGCGGCGCCAGCGGCTCCAGCCGGCGGATGCAGGTCCAGAGGTCGGCCTCCAGCTTCTCGTTCTTCGGCGGGAAGAACTCGAAGGAGAGCTTGGGCGCCGGCAGGCTCGACGGTGAGGGCAGCGTCCCGACCCGAGGGCCGGTCAGCCAGCGTTCCAAGGTATTCGGGGGCGAGGCGTCCATGGACGAAGGTTTGGCGTTCCCCCTTCCGTTATGCAAGGGCCTCGCCATGTCTGGAGGGCCCGGGACGGCGGCGCCCATTCCAGGTCACTCTTAGCAACTTGCTGTGGCACGGGAAAATGTGCATGAAGCTGCAACGGCATCACTTCGTCCGGGTCATGCAGATCGCTCTGAAAGGTCCGATTTCACCCATGCGCCTTGCTCCCCTCCTGGCTTCAGCGATTCTGCTCGTCGGGCTGGCGGGCTGCGCGACGCGTCCGCCGGCCAGCGACCCCGAGGCGCTGGAGGAGTTCCGCGCCAACAACGACCCGATCGAGCCCTTCAACCGCGGCATGTTCGCCGTGAACGGCGCCATCGACATGGTCGCGTTGCGCCCCGCCGCGCAGATCTACCGCTTCGTGGTCCCTCCGCCGGTGCGCCAGGGCGTGCGCAACGCGCTCGGCAACCTGCGGGCGCCGACCATCCTGATGAACGACGTACTGCAGGGCGAGGTCGACCGTGGCGCCCGCACCGCCGCGCGCTTCCTCATCAACTCCACCCTCGGCATCGGCGGCCTGATCGACGTCGCGGACTGGCAGTTCGGCATGCCCGGCCACAACGAGGATTTCGGCCAGACGCTGGCCGTCTGGGGTGTCGGCGAGGGGCCCTACCTCTATCTGCCGATCCTCGGCCCAAGCAATCCGCGCGACCTGCTCGGCTACGGCGTCGACGCCGTCGCGAGCCCCTGGTTCTGGTTCGGCCAGGGTGAGGTGGTGGACGCGCTGCGCTGGGCCTATGCCGGCATACTCATCGTCGACGGGCGCGAGCAGGCGCTCGACACGCTCGACAAGATCCTCGAGTCCTCGCTGGACCCCTACACGACGCTGCGCAGCCTTTACCGCCAGAACCGCGCCTCGGAGATTGCGAATACCGGGGCCGAGGGGCGGGGCGTGGAGGCCGGCGGTGCCGCACGCGGCGTCCGCCGGGATCCCGAGCCGGCATCGCCCTGACGACCACAGGCTTGGAAGAAATGATCATGATCTTCGCCGAGGCGCGTCTCGCGCGCCGCGCATTCCTTCTCCTCGCGGCCAGCCTTCCCTTCGTCGCGCCCGGTGTGGCGCAGGCGCAGATGGATCCAGGCCGCGCCGCCAACTTCATCAAGTCCACGGGCGACACGCTCGTGGCGGCGCTGAACAGCAACGCCCCGCTCGCGCAGCGGCGCGAGCGCGTGGCCGGCGCCCTCCGCCAGGCAGTGGACCTGGAGGGCACGGGCCGCTTCATTCTCGGCCGCTGGTGGCGCGTGGCCTCCCCGGCCGAGCAGCAGGAGTACCTGCGGCTCTTCGAGGAGACCCTGATCCGCAACCTGGCCAGCCGCTTCGGCGAGTTCCAGGGCGTGCGCTTCTCTCTGGGCCGCAGCCAGCAGCGCACCGAGGACGACGCGCTGGTGACCACCATCGTGGAACGGCCGAACAGCCCGGTGCTGAACCTCGACTGGCGCGTCGCCGAGGTGGGCGGACAGCCGCGCATCGTCGACCTCGTGGCGGAGGGGACATCGCTGCGGCTGACGCAGCGCAGCGAATACAGCGCGGTGATCCAGCGCGGCGGCAACCAGGTGTCGGCGCTGCTGACGGCGATGCGGAACCAGCTGCAGCAGTTGCAGCAGCGGACTTAAGGCCAGGGGCTCTGC
>JAQGHZ010000685.1 GCA_028291485.1 Rubritepida sp.
ACCGATCCCGCAGCCACAACCGAGTTTTCGCCTATAGTCACCCCGCCGATAATCGTCGCACCAGCTGCAATCCAGACGTTTCTTTGGATCACGATGGGTTTTCCGATTGTAACGGCGCGGCGCTGCGAAGGTCCAAGGGGATGGCCCGTCGTGATAATGCTCACGTTCGGCCCGATCATCACGTCATCTGCGATGTCGAGACCGCCAAGGTCATAGAAAGTGCAATTCTGATTTATGAAGACATTTCGCCCGACCCTGATTTCGTCCCCGCCGGCCGTATAGAACGGTGGTATCAGTAAGAAACTCGCATCTACCTTTTTGCCGATAAGTTGACTGAACAAGGCGCGAATTTCGTCTGCATCGTCGAATATCAAACGGTTAAGTGTGGCGGTGATTGCCATCGCCCGTCTGGTGTTTGCCACCATGGCCGCTGATTCCGGCGTCTTTCCATGAATTATCTTGATATCGTCCTCACTCGACATGCGCCATTTTCCTCGGCCTACAATTGAACGTGCGTCTCGGCGCACGAGGCGCACCGCGCGATGCACCGAATATAGCCCAGAGCGGAAGGGCCGGAATCCACCTCCAAGCGGGCTCGCTGCGTCACCTGAATGAGCGACGGGTTTGGGGACAACTGATCGAGCTAGGAATGGCTGAATCGACGCTCGGAAACGCACCCCAGTATCCAACCGAGCCGCGGAGCGCGCGACGGCAACGAAAGCTTTGGTGTTCCATTCGCTCCATTCAAACGTCCGCGCGGATGTTCCGCTTCCGCACGAGGTCGGTCCAGCGCCCCGCCTCGTGCCGCATGAACGCGTCGAATTGCTCCGGCGTGGTGTCGCCCGGGAGATAGGCGCGCTGGGCCAGCTGCTCGCGGACGTCCTGCAGGCGCATGATTCCCTGCACCTCTGCCGAAACCTGCCGCACGACGTCCGGTGAGGTCCCCCGGCGCGCAACGAGCCCATACCAGGAGCTGGCCTCGTAGCCGGGGAAGCCTTGCTCGGCGATGGTCGGCACATCGGGCAGCACAGAGAGCCGCTGCGCGCCGGTGATTCCAAGCGCGCGCAGGCGGCCGTCGGCAATGTGCTGGATGCTGCTGCTGTCGAACATCGCCGAGACCCGTCCTGAAAGCAGATCACTATGTGCCGGCGCACTGCCGCCATAGGCGATCAGGTTCACGCGCGTACCCGTCATCTCGTAGAGGAGCTCGCCCGCCAGATGCGTGATGGTGCCCACGCCCGTATGCGCCACGGCGACCTCGCCCGGGCGCTTCCTCAGCTCGGCCACGAACTCCTGCACGTTCCGCGCCGGGAAGGATGGGTGCGCCACCAGGATGTTTGGCGCCGAGGAGATCAGGCCGACCGCCGTGAAGTCGCCGAAGGGCTCGTAGGGCAGGTTCGAGATCAGCACCGGGTTGAGCGCGAAGTTGAGCGAGACGACGAGGTAGCTGCTGCCGTCTGCCGGCGCGCGCTGCACCGATTGCGTGGCGATCAGCGTGTTGCCGCCCGGCCGGTTCTCGACGACCACCGGGACGCCGAGCTTTTCCGTCAGCCGCTGCGCGACGGTACGCGCCGAGACGTCGGCCGCGCCGCCGGCCGTATAGGCGACGACGATGCGGATGGGCCTGTCGATCAGCCGCGTTTGCGCGCGCGCCCCCAACGGGGCGGCGAGCGTTCCGCCGATCATCAGACGTCTCGTTGTTTTCATGGTCGTTCCTCCCGAAATTCGCGGCGCTCAGCAGAGCTGACGCAGCGCCACCGATGGGTCGAGCAGCCTGTCGCGTTCGATCGGCCGTCCTGCCGCGATGATCCGCCGCAGCGGCGTCGCCTCGCGGCCATTGTCGATCAGCACGGCGCCTTGCACGCGGCCCTCGGCATCGACGCCGAGGGAGGCCAGCCGCTCGCCGTCCTCGCGCTCGAGCCAATCCAGGCCGGCCCCATGTGCGCCGAGGATCTGGACGTTGCGGCCGTATTGGTCGGTCCAATGCCAGGGCAGCTCGGCATAGGGTCTTTGCGCACCGCAGAGGGCGTTCGCGACGGCCACGGGCTGATGCTGCGCGACCTGCCAGGTCTCGAAGCGGATGTGCCGGCCGGCCGCTTCCTGCCAGATCCGCGCCACCTCGCCGGCGGCGAAGACCTGGGGGTGCGAGGTGCGGCCCGAAGCGTCGGCCAGGATGCCGTCCTCCACCGCGATCCCGGCCTCGCGCGCGAGCTCCGAATTGGGGATGGCGCCGATGGCGACGAGGAGCAGGTCGGCCGCGATCACGCCGCGGCTGGTGACGAGATGCAGCGCATCGGATTCCGGTCGGATGGCGGTGAGCGGACAGCCGAATTCGAGCACGACGCCGGCCGCCCGATGCCAGGCTTCGATACGGGTACTGATCGCCTCAGGCACGCAGCGCGCCATGGCGCGCTCGCCCATCTCCAGCACCGTCACCGCGCAGCCGAGCTGAATCGCGGCCGCAGCGACCTCAAGGCCGATGAGCCCGGCGCCGGCCACGGCGAGCCGCAGGCCCGGCCGGAGCCGTGCACGCAGCGCCCGGGCATCGGCCATGCTGCGGAGCGTCAACACCCGCCGGTCGTCGGCGCCCGGGATCGGCAGGTTGCGCGCCCGCGCTCCCGTCGCGACGACCAGGGAATCATAGGCAATGCGTTCGCCGGCATTCGTCTCCACGCGCGCGGCACCGAGGTCGATTCCCGCCACTCGTTCGCCGAGCCGAAGCGCGATGCGCTGGGCGTCGTAGGCCTCCGCGTCGCGCTGCATCAGTCCGCGCGGGTGCTCCTCGCCGAGCAGGATCTCCTTGGAGAGCGGGGGCCGGTCGTAAGGCGGCTCTGCCTCCTCGCCGAGCAGCAGGATGTCGTGCCCGGCGTCCAGCCCGCGCAGCAGCTCCGCCGTGCGACGGCCGGCCTGGCCGGCGCCGACGATGACCGTTCGCATCAGAGCTGGAACTGCACCACGCCGCCCTCGACGCGCGTGGGATAGGTCTCGACATCGATCTCCGCCGGCTCGTTCAGCACCTTGCCCGTGCGGATGTCGAAGCACGCCTGATGGAGGGGGCACTCCACCTTGCCGTCTTCGCAGAAGCCTTCGGAGAGCAGCGCGTATTCATGCGTGCAGACGTCGCTGATGGCATAGAAGCCATCGTCGAGGCGGAAGACCGCGACGCGATCCTCGCCCACCTGCACCACCTTCGGTATCTCCTCCAGGAAGTCGCCCTCGGGCGCGACATCGTGCCAAGCCATCACTTCATCTCGATGAGGACGTACTGATCCTCGATCGAGACCGGGAAGGTCTCGGCCACGAAGGGCCCCTCGGCCAGCTCCGCGCCGTCCTTGACCGTGACGGCATAGGAGCGCGCCTTGATGCTGTCCGGGTCGCAGTAGGATTGCCCCGTGCGGATGTCGAACTCCCAGCCGTGCCAGGGGCATTGCAGCATCTCGAAGGGCCGCGTGCGCTCGTAGACGCCGGGCTCGCTGGAGCGGATCAGGCCGATCAGCTTGCCGTGGCACAGGCTGCCGCCCGCATGCGGGCAGGTGTTGCTGATGGCGAAGTACTCGCCGTCCACATGGAAGAGCGCGATCGGGCGGCCCTTCACCTTCACGAGCTTGCTGCCCTTCTCCGGGATCTCGCCCACCTTCGCGACCACGTGCCGCGTCATCACGGCAGCGCTCATGCCAGCCGCTCGCCGTAGATCGCCTCGGCATTGCCGGCGAAGATGCCGCGCTTCTCGGCCTCGCTCATGCGGATCTTGAAGGCGTGACGGGGGTCGTCGGAATCCCAGTGCGGATAGTCGGAGGCGAAGACGATCCGGTCCCAGCCCATCCAGTCGAGCGTCTGGCGCAGCTGCTCGGGCTTCTCCGGCTCCTCCATCGGCTGCGTCGTCCACCAGAAGTTACGGCGCAGGTATTCGGAGGGCTTCATCTTCAGGTGGGGCACCTCGCTGCGGAAGCGGTCGAACAGCCCGTCCATCCGCCAGGCCAGCGGCGCGGCCCAGGCGAAGCCGCCCTCGACCACGACGATCTTCAGCTCCGGCAGGCGCTCCGGCACGCCCTCCAGGATGAAGCTGGTCGCCATGGCATGCAGGCTCATGGAGACGGCCTGATGCTCCTCGAAATAGAAGGAAGGCGAGCCGCCGGCGGTGACCGCATGGCCGTTATTGCCGGAATTGTGCAGGCCCAGCGGGAAGCCGTGATGCACGGCGGCCTCGTAGATGCGCCAGTAGCGCTTGCGGCCCAGCGGCTCGATCGGGCGCGTCACCAGCGCGACCTGCGCGAAGCCCTTCAGCTTGGCGCAGCGCTCGATCTCGGCGACCGCGCCGTCGGCATCCTCGGCCATCACGGTGATGGTGCCCTTGAGGCGCGGCTCGGGCTCGATCCACTCGGCCACCTGCCAGTCGTTGATGGCGCGGCAGACGGCGTGGGCGCATTCGATGTTCCGCTCATCCAGCGCGCGCGGGAAGAGCGGGAAGAGCATGCCGCGGTCGATGCCGTTCGCGTCCAGGTGCTGGCGCTGCATCATCGCGAGGTCGGAGCCCGGCGGGCTGCCATCCTCCGGCCAGGCGTCGCGGCGGGCGAGTTGCGGCGTGGCCTTGGGGAAGGCGGTGGACGCGACGAAGGCCTGGCGGAAGCGCTGGCCGAAGGTGTCGAGATGCTCGCGCCAGCGGGCGGACATGTAGGGGTGCAGATCCTTCAGCGAGCGCACCGTGGGGTGGATGTCGCAATCCACCAGCTTGATGGCGGCGTCCTTGGGCTTCGCTGGAGCCTGGAGGGTCGAGCTGCTCATCACACGGTCTCCTTCAGGCGGGGATAGGTGGCCAGCGGCGTCTCGCGCATCGCCTTGCCCAGCAAGGCCGGCCGCAGGCCGCGCGAGGGGTCGTCGCCGTCGAAGCGCCAGTGCGGGTAGTAGGTCGAGAACAGGAAGTTGTCGTCGCCGCCGATCTGCTCGAGGAGCTGGTCGAGCTGCGCCGGATCCGGCGGCAGGTCCCAGGTCTGGAGCGAGAAGCGCACGCGGTCGCGCACGATGGCCGCCGGCGAGGCATCGACCCAGGGGATCTCCTTGCGCATGCCGCGCCACATCTTGGTGCCGCGCCAGAAGAAGCTCGGCAGCCAGGAGATGCCGGATTCCAGCAGCACCACGCGCAGCGCCGGAAACTTGGTGAAGACGCCCTCGGCGATGAGGCTGAGGAGCTGACTCTGGAAGGTCTGGGCGAAGCTGACATGGTCCTCGTAGAGCGTGGAGGGCCAGCCATTGGCGGTCGGCGCGTGGCGCATGGCGCTGCCGGCATGGATGGCGATGGGCAGGCCATGCTTCTCGGCCGCCTTGTAGATGGGCCAGTGCTCGCGCTGGCCGAGCAGCGATTCATGCGCGCCCAGCAGCAGGATCTGCACGAAGCGGCGGTCCGGCGCCCAGCGCTCGATCTCGTCCACCGCGAGCTCCGTGTTCTGCACGGGGATGACGATGGAGGCGCGCAGCCGGTCGTCCTGGTCGAGCCATTCGGCGGCGACCCAGGCATTGGTCGCGCAACAGATCGCGGCGCCGAGGTCGGCGCTGTACATCGCCGGGCCGCCATAGAGGCAGTTGAGGATGCCCCGGCTGATCCCGAAGGCGTCGAGCGCCTGGGCCTGCATGTCGGCCAGCGTGGAGCCCGCCTTGCGGCCGGGGACGCGCCAGTCCGGGCGCGCGCTGACCGGTGCATTGGGCGGGTAGTAGGCGAGGTCGAGCCCATCCACGCCACGTGCGTCGATCACCTCCTGCCAATGCACGTCGAAATACGGGAGCAGCGCCTTCATGCCGGGCACGGCGGGATGGATGTCGCAGTCGATCAGACCGGTGGCGGCGATATGCCCCATCCGAGAACCTCCCTGAGCAACGCGGAATTGGTCCGCGCCAATTGCCTGGAAAGCTATCGGCCAAAAACTTACGTGTCAATAAGTTCTCACAATGTGGCAGACCCCAGCACGGCCGGTCTCGCAGCCGTGCCCCAGCTCCGCTCGATGAGGTCGAGCTGCGCGGCGTAGTGCTGCGACAGCCCACGAAATCCGCCGCTGTCCCGCGAGATATGGACCGCGTAGAGAAAGCAGCTGGCCATCAGCCGGCCCAGCTGCTGGCACGGCGCCTCGGGACGCAGTTCGCCCTCCGCCACGGCCTGCTCCATGCCGGTGATGGCGCTCGCCTGGACGTCGCGGCGGAAGGCCAGGATGCGCTCGCGCATCAGGTCGTCCAGCGCCTCGCCCTCGGCCGAGAGCCGGGTGATGAGGCTCCAGGAATTGCCCTCGTTGCCCTGCGGATTGAGGCGCGTGAAGGCTTCCCGGTTGAAGGCGACGCTGGCCTCCACCTTGGCGGCCAGGCCGGTCCCCGCCGCGGTCCAGATATTGCGGTATCGGCCGCCGACCTGCTCGACGTAATCATGCATTACCGTCGCCACCAGCCGCGCCTTGGGGCCGAAATGGTAATGGATGTTGGTCGTCGTGATCTCGAGCTCCTGGGCGATGTCGCCATAGCTCACGCCGCGATAGCCGCGCAGCATCAGCAGTCGCGTCGCGACTCGCTTGATTTCGTCGCGCATGGGCACCCGACCTGGGGCTTCCATCTGCTCGGCCATCCTGAACTCCTCCGCCCGCGAGCGGGGCATCGTCTTGATGCATAAGTAAGTGCCGGGCTTCATCGGGGCAACAGGCGGCTTGGGCGCCCAAGAATGACCGGAGGAATATTCCCTGAGCCGATGCTATCTGGGCCCGTCTGGTCAGACAGGATTAGGATTCGCCCGTACGGTCGCCAGGCCGCAAGGAAAGACCGGGCCTCTCGGCCTTTGGTGGGGGGCAAAGCCCCCGCGGCGCAACCTCAGGAAGCTATTGCTCGCCCGCAGCCTCGGGATGCCGCAAGTGCCACAGGCGCTCATGTGCGGCGACCAACGTCTCGATGTTGCGGCGGCGGTTGATGTCGGGCGAGACGGGACGGCGGGTCAGCATCATCTCCAGCACGCGCAGCAACTGCTCGGCGACTTCGAAGTCGCCCTGGTCGCAAGCCTGATGGAAGGCAACCAGGATCTTGTCCGAAAGCCGTCGTCCCTGGCGCGGAGCAGAGCCGACCCGGGCGGCGTCTTCTCCGCCTTCGCCCCGGTCATCCTCGTCAGCCATTCAATACTCCTCCGGGACCGGCAGGGCCGAATCCAGTGAATCCGTTGGGTGTTTATGCGCCGAATTGAAGTGCTTCGCCAAGAGTCACGAGCCGGTGCGTGCCGCCGCACGCATCTGGCCCTCGACCGCCGCAGCGATCTGTTCCGGTGTCATTTCGGGGCGGAACAGCGAACGGACCCGGCCATCCGGCCCGACCAGATAGATGAAGCTGGAATGATCCATGAGGTAATCGGTCATGTCCGGTCGCTGGACGCGCGCGTAATAGACCCGGTAGCGCCGCGCCACGGCCGCGATCTGTTCGGGCGTGCCGGTCAGCCCCTGCAGGCGCGGGTGGAAGCGCGAGACGTAGTCGGCCAGGGCCGCCGGCGTGTCGCGCTGCGGGTCGATGGTGATGAGCAGCGGCGTCACCGATTCGCCCGCCGGGCCCAGGATGTCGAGCGCCGAGGTCATGGTGCCGAGCTCGGTCGGGCAGACGTCGGGGCAATAGGTGAAGCCGAAATAGACCAGCAGCCAGCGGCCGGCATAGTCGCGGTCGGTGACTGCCTTGCCCGTCTGATCCACCAGCTCGAAGGGCCCGCCGAGCGAGACGCCGCCGGGCATCTGCAGGCCCCCGCCGCCCGCGGAGGGGACCGCCAGCTCCTGACCGAAGACGCCGGCGAGGCGCGCCGCGAAGGCCTCGCCCAGTGTCTCGTCCGGGCCCTTGGTGACCCAGGCATAGCCCCAGATTCCCGCGACCAGCGCGAGGAGGAGCAGAGAGGAAATCCGGATGACGCGAAGCATGGCGGAAGGGCTTACGCCTCCCCGCCCCAGGCTTCAATGCCGCCCCCCTTGGTGGCGTCCCCCTTAGTGGCGTCCATCGAGTTCGATCACGCCTTGGGGCTGCGGCGAATTGAACACGTCGCCCGCGAAGGCCTCCTCCCACGAACCTTCGGTCGAGGCCTTCGAGTATTCCGTCGAGCGGTTCTCGAAGAAATTCGTGTGCTCGATGGCGTTCAGCATCTCGTCGAGCCAGGGCAGCGGGTTCTTCTCGATGTGGTAGAGCGGCTCGAGGCCCAGCTGCTGCAGGCGCCGGTCGGCGATGAAGCGGATGTACAGCTTGGTCTCCGCCGCGCTGAGGCCGTCCACCGGGCCCATGCTGAAGGCGAGGTCGATGAAGGCGTCCTCGTGGTCCACGATGGTCGCGCAGATGAGGTAGAGGTCGCGCCGCAGCTCCTCGTTCCAGATCTCCGGATTCTCCTGCACGAAGGTGCGGAAGAGGCGGATGCAGGACAGGCAGTGCAGCGTCTCGTCGCGCACCGACCAGGTCACGATCTGGCCCATGCCCTTCATCTTGTTGTGGCGCGGGAAGTTCATGAGAATGGCGAAGGAGGCGAAAAGCTGCAGGCCCTCGGTGAAGGCGCCGAAGGCGGCCAGGGTCTTGGCGATCTCGGTCTTGTTCTCGACCGAGAAGTTCTGCATGTAGTCGTACTTCTCCTTCATCTCCTTGTACTTGAGGAAGGCGGAGTATTCGAGCTCGGGCATGCCGATGGTGTCGAGGAGGTGGCTATAGGCTGCGATGTGGATTGTCTCGATGTTCGAGAAGGCCGACAGCATCATGAGCACTTCCGTCGGCTTGAACACCTGGGAGTAGTGCTTCATGTAGCAGTTATTCACCTCGACATCGGCCTGGGTGAAGAAGCGAAAGATCTGCGTGACGAGGTTCTTCTCGCCATCGGTGAGGTTCTTCTGCCAGTCCTTGACGTCGTCCGCCATCGGGACTTCCTCGGGAAGCCAGTGGACGCGCTGCTGCATGAGCCAGGCGTCATAGGCCCAGGGGTAGCGGAAGGGCTTGTAGACCGGATTGGCGGTCAGCAGGTCGAACTTGATGGGGAGCTCGTCGATGGTGCCGTCGGCCATGGGGGCGCCTTGGGTTTGATGGTTTAAGGCCAG